>NZ_JBEOSD010000007.1:0-105106 GCF_040302735.1 Streptomyces sp. NPDC097619
CGTCGTGCCGCCGGGCCTGCCGGGCGCCACACTCTTCATACGTACATATCGCAGCACCGACGAAAACAGGTAGAGGTCATGGCCGGGAACAGCCAGCGCAGGAACCGCCGCACGTCCAACAAGAAGGGCGCCACGGTCGGCAGCGGTGGCCAGCGGCGCAAGGGCCTGGAAGGCCGAGGTCCCACCCCGAAGGCCGAGGACCGCAAGGGCCACAAGGCGCACCGCGTCTCCAACGCCATGGCCCGCCAGGCCGCCAAGCGCCGCCCCGCCCCGCGCCGCGGCGGCCCCAAGGGCACCAGCGAGATGGTCGTCGGCCGCAACCCGGTCTTCGAGGCCCTGCGCGACGGCGTGCCCGCCACCACCCTGTACGTCCAGCAGTTCATCGACAACGACGAGCGGGTCCGCGAGGCCCTCGCGCTCGCCCAGGCCCGCGGCAACATCAACCTGATGGAGGCCCCGCGGCCCGAGCTGGACCGCATGACGAACGGCCTCAACCACCAGGGCCTCGTCCTCCAGGTCCCGCCGTACGAGTACGCGCACCCCGAGGACCTCACCGCCGAGGCCTACGACGCCGGGCAGGACCCGCTGATCGTCGCCCTCGACGGGGTCACCGACCCGCGCAACCTCGGCGCGATCGTCCGCTCCGTCTCCGCCTTCGGCGGCCACGGCGTGGTCATCCCCGAGCGCCGCGCCGCGGGCATGACCGCGGGCGCCTGGAAGACCTCCGCGGGCACCGCCGCCCGGACCCCGGTCGCCCGGGTCACCAACCTGACCCGCGCCCTCCAGGAGTACAAGAAGGCCGGGATCGCCGTGGTCGGCCTCGCGGCCGAGGGCGAGCACGAGGTCCAGGACCTGGAGGCGCTCGGCGGCCCGGTGGTCATCGTGGTCGGCTCCGAGGGCAAGGGCCTCGGCCGCCTCGTCGGCGAGACCTGCGACTTCCTCGTCCGCATCCCGATGCCGGGCGGGGCCGAGTCCCTGAACGCCGGTGTCGCCGCGGGCGTCGTCCTCTACGAGGCGGCCCGCCGCCGCGCCTGATCCGTTCGGCGGAGCCGGGCGCGGCGGACCGACCCGCGCGCCCGGCCCCCGCCGGCCCTCCCGGACCTCCGGGGGAGGGCTGCCGGACCGGCCCGGACCCGGCCGACAAGATCTTGACGGGCCTCCGACACATCCCTGCTGTCAAGGCAGTGTCCTAAACACTCATCACTCGGTTAGATGAGTGTGGACACCAGAACGCCGTTCGACGACCAGCCCGCGCTGAGCATGGTGAAGGTGCCGTGCGACCCGGCGCAGGTCATCGTCAACCACGCCAGCTTCCGCGTCCGGCTCGCCGCCCCGCCGCGCCGGCCCGCGGCCCCCGCGGGTCCCCTCGGGGCTTCCGCGCTGAGCGGCGCCGCGGCCCTGGCCGGGGCCTCGGTCCGGACCCGGCGCCGTGCCCCCGTGGTGTGGAGCGGCCGGTCCGCCGACGCCGCCGCCACCGGCGGGCTGCTCCAGGCGGTCCGCGAGGCCGGTCAGGGACACCCCGCCTACGAAGGCGCCGACGGCGGCACCACGCAGGTGATCCCCCGGATCGACCTGGCCGGGGACACCATGCCGACGCCGACCGTCATCGGCCAGCGCAGCCGGCACGACGCCGACAGCACCCAACTCCTCTCCCCGGTCGGGGACCCCGACGGCCGCACCGGCGGCTACGACGGGTACCCCGGCTACGCGGGCGGCCCCGCCCCCGACGAGCTCGGCGCCGCCGAGGCCGCCGACGCCGGGCTCCGCCGCCGCCGCCCCGCCGCCTCCGACGGGGACCGCCAGGGCTACTACCCGGACCGCCGGATGAACCTCGGCGTGGTCCTGCTGCCGCTCCGCGTGTTCCTCGGCTTCATCTCCATCTACGCGGGCATGGGCAAGCTCTGCGACCCCGTCTACTTCGACGGCGGCGAACGCGGCTCCATGGTGACCTGGCTGCACACCCTGCACCCGTGGGCCCTGGCCGAGCCGCTGCGGGACTTCGCCCTCTCGCACCCGGTGGGCGCCGGGCTCACCGTGGCCTTCCTCCAGGTCATCGTCGGCGTGCTGACCGTCCTCGGCCTGTGGCAGCGGTTCGCCGGCTGCATCGGGGCGCTGCTCTCCGCGGCCCTGCTGATGACCGTCACCTGGAAGACCGTCCCGGTCTACGACGCCCCCGACATCATCTACCTGGCCGCCTGGAGCCCGCTGATCATCGCCGGTGCCCCGGTGTACTCGCTGGACGCGCGACTGTCCGGCGAGGCGTGGCGGACCCTCGGTCCGCGCTCCGAACTGTGGGAGCTGCGCCGCCGGGTGCTGCGCCGCGGTGCGGTCATGGCGGCCGTGGTGTGCGGGCTGACCCTGCTCATCGGTTCGCTGCTGGGCGGCGCGGTGCGTTCCAACACCGTGGTCACGGTGCCCGGTCCGGACGAGGCCCCCAGCAACTACCTGCCGGGGCAGCCCCTTCCGCAGGAGCCGGTGAAGTCCCGGGCCCCGCGCCGGAAGACGGAGCCCTCGGCGGCGCCGTCCGCGGCGGCCTCCACCCCGGCGGCCGAGCGCAGCGTCACGAACCCGGACGCGGGCCCGGCGCGGGAGACGCGCGGCGGGGAGGAGCGTCCGGAGTCCCCGAGCACGGGCACCGGCACCGGCGGCGGGTCCTCGACCCCGCGGCAGCCGGTGAGCCGGCAGCCCTCGACCCCGGGCGGCGGCTCGCCCGCGGCCCCGGGCGGTTCCACGGGCGGTGACGGCGGCAGCGGGGGCGACTCCGGGGCCCCGGAGCCCGCGAAGCCGGGTCTGGTGGGCGGCCTGCTGGGCTGATCCGCCCCCGACGGCCCGGAGGGCCCGGTACGCGCGTGCGGTGCGCGTACCGGGCCCTCCGTCGTGTCAGGTGTGCCCCAGCCCTTCGGAGGCGGGTCCCAGGGGCTGTGTACGGGGCTGTGCGGGCCTGTACGGGCCTCAGGAGGCGCGCTGGGCGGCCAGCTCCTTGGCGGCCTCGGTGAGGTCCTTGGCGGTGTCGATGGCCCGCCAGTAGGCGCCCTGGGGCAGCGGGAAACCGGCGAGACGGCGCTCGCGGGCGAGGCGGGGGAAGGTGGTCCGCTCGTGGTCGCCGAGGTCGGGCAGGAGCGAGGCGAACTCCGCGGAGAAGACGTACACGCCCGCGTTGATCAGGTAGGGGGAGGGCGGGGACTCGATGAAGTCCAGCACGTGCCCGAACTCGTTGGTCTCCACCGCGCCCCACGGGATCCGCGGGCGGGCCAGCGCCAGGGTGGCGGTGGCGGCGCGCTCCTCGTGGAAGGCGGCCATCTCGCGCAGCGAGAAGCGGGTCCAGATGTCGCCGTTGGTGGCGTACCAGGGGCGGTCCGGGTGCGGCAGGTGGGCGGCCGCGTACTTGAGGCCGCCGCCGCGCCCCAGGGGTTCGGTCTCGACGACCGTGCTGACGCGGAGCGGGAGTTCGGCCTTGTCCAGCCACTCCTGGAGGACCTCGGCGAGGTGGCCGCAGGAGACCACGGCGTCGGTGACGCCCTCGGACGCGAGCCAGGCCAGCTGGTGCCCGATGATCGGGACGCCGGTGCCGGGGATCTCGACCATCGGCTTGGGCCGGTCGTCGGTGTACGGGCGCAGCCGCGAGCCCTGGCCGCCCGCCAGGACCACGGCCTGGGTGGGTGCGGCGGGGAACGCGGCGGGGTCTGCGGGTGCGGCGGGCGCGGGGTGCGGCGCGGCGGCCGCGGAGCCCGCGGCGGAGGGGTCTGGCTGCGTCATGCCGAGCAGCCTATGCGGCCGCGCCCGGGCGGGGGGCCGGACGGCGGGGGAGGCCGCCGGGCGGGTGCGCCGGTGCGTGGGGCCGTGCTGTGGGGTGGTGTGCGGCGGGCCGCGGGTGGGGCTCGTTCGGGGTGCCGTGGGGCGGGGTGGTGCGGTGGTGGGGCGTGCGTGCGGACGGGGGTGGGGGCCGGGGGGTCGGGCCGGGCGATGCGGCCGCCGGCGGGCGGCCGAGCGCTGCGGTCCTGTCCGGTGCCGGGGAGGTGCGGGGCCCGGTACCGGGGTTGCCGGGGTGTCGGCTAGCCGAAGGAGGCGACGCCGGAGGCGAAGGAGGTGTCGCAGGCGGGCCGGGAGTACGTCTGGGCCTTCGTGGGGCCGTAGAGGTCCGCGGCGGCCCGTCCGAGGGCCTTCGCGATCTGCCCGCAGTAACCGGCGAGCGAGGGACGGCGGTCCACTTCCTGCTGGAGGTGGGTCAGGACCACGCCCGGGTCCTTCTTCTCCTGGAGCTCGCCGAGCAGCTTGTCGCGCAGGACCTCGTGGGGCGCGCGGACCTTGGCGGGCTTGGAGACGTCCTCCGCGGAGGCGGTGAGGACCTGGGACGAAGAGGTGTCCGCCCAGGGGACCATGGTGACCGCGAGGGTTCCGGAGAGGACCAGGACGACGGGCAGGACCAGGGCGAGGGATCGGCCGATACGGCGGGCAGAATGGGTCACGAGGGCGAGAGTAGCGCTCGGTGAAGATTTGGCGACATTTAGTCACCCTGTCGAGGGACGGTTCGACGTGGCCTTTCGAATCGGGTGTTGACGCACGAGGCTCGAAATGCCCGGTCTGCCGGGGTATTTGTCACACTGGGCCCCGCCGTGAACGGCGGGGCCCAGTGTGCGTGCGTCCTGCGGGGTCAGTCCGCGAGGCGCTCGCCGGTGGAGGTGGAGAAGACGTGCAGTTCGCCGGCGCGCGGGACCACGTGGAGGGTGGCGCCCTTCTCCGGGACCTGGCGGCCGTTCACGCGGACCACGAGGTCCTGGCGGGTGCCGCCGACCTCGGCGGTGCCGTAGACGTAGCCGTCGGCGCCGAGTTCCTCGACCACGTTCACGGTGACGGCGAGGCCGCCCTCCTCGACGAGGTCGAAGTGCTCGGGGCGGACGCCGACGGTGACCCCGCGGTCGCCCTTGTCGGCGGCGGCGGTCAGGGCCTCGCGGTTCACCGGCACCACGCTGTCGCCGAACTTCACGCCGCCGTCGGTGATCGGGACCTCGACCAGGTTCATGGCCGGGGAGCCGATGAAGCCGGCTACGAAGAGGTTCGCCGGGCGGTCGTACATGTTCCGCGGGGTGTCGACCTGCTGGAGCAGACCGTCCTTGAGCACGGCCACGCGGTCGCCCATGGTCATGGCCTCGACCTGGTCGTGGGTGACGTACACGGTGGTGATGCCCAGGCGCCGCTGGAGCGAGGCGATCTGGGTGCGGGTGGACACGCGGAGCTTGGCGTCGAGGTTCGACAGCGGCTCGTCCATGAGGAAGACCTGCGGCTGGCGGACGATGGCGCGGCCCATGGCCACGCGCTGGCGCTGACCGCCGGAGAGGGCCTTCGGCTTCCGGTCCAGGTACTGGGTGAGGTCGAGGATCTTCGCGGCCTCCTCCACCTTGGAGCGGATGGTGGCCTTGTCCACGCCGGCGATCTTGAGGGCGAAGCCCATGTTGTCGGCGACGCTCATGTGCGGGTAGAGCGCGTAGTTCTGGAACACCATGGCGATGTCCCGGTCCTTGGGCGGCAGGTGGGTGACGTCGCGGTCACCGATGCGGATGGCGCCGCCGTTGACCTCTTCGAGGCCGGCGAGCATGCGCAGGGAGGTGGACTTGCCGCAGCCGGAGGGGCCGACGAGGACGAGGAACTCGCCGTGCTCGATGCTCAGGTCGAGCGCGTCCACGGCGGGCTTGTCGCCGCCGGGGTACAGGCGGGTGGCCTTGTCGAAAGTCACGGAAGACATGGGTGATGTGTCCCTTCACCGGCAGGAACGTGCCGGACGATCCGAGTAAAGGAAGGATGGGTCTAGTCCATTTGCCGGACTGCTCGGCACGCTACCCGGCAATTCCGGATCTGTCAGTAGCGCAGCGCACGGCGGGGGAACTTCTTCGCGGAGCGAGGGGCCCCATGTGTACAGTGAAGGCGGCTCGCGCACGGTTCCCGTGCCGCCCGCCGCGCCGCCTTAGCTCAGTCGGCTAGAGCGCTTGACTTGTAATCTTGAGGTCGTCGGTTCGATTCCGACAGGCGGCTCGACCCCCTCCAGCAGGGGCCGAGAAGAAGTCCCGCAAAGGGCCCCGGACTCCGATCCGGGGCCCTTTCGCATTCCCGGAGCCGCCGCGCCGCTTTCGCCACTCCGACCACGCCGACAGGGTCCGCCCAGGACCGATCGGGGCATGACTTCCCGGGTGCCCGCACGGGCCCGTCCGGTTCCGGGAGGAGCTGCGGTCGCGGATGCCCCCGGCTGGGGCTGAGGGGCTGAGGGGCTGAGGGGCGGTGTGAGCTGGGGGAACCCCGGGGGTGGGGGGTGTCCGTGGGGCGTGTTAGCGTCCGCCGTCTTTGTTGTTCTTCACATGGGGGAATCGCGTGCGCAGGATCGTGGGCGCCGGGGTGGCGGCCGTACTGCTGGCCACCGGTGGAGTGGTGGGGACGGGGGCGGGGACGGCCGTGGCGGCCGGGGACCCGACCTTCGAGTTCTCGCCCCTCGTGGACAAGGCCGTCATGCCCGGGGAGGGCTGGGCGGACCTGGGACCGAGCTCGACGGGCGGGCAGCACGACGGCCGGGGCGACGGCACGTACGTGTACGCGCTGAGCAAGAAGCCGCTGACGGAGGCCGGCTGGTCCGGGGGCGGGCTGCCCGCCGGGTTCAAGCTGGACCTGTCCTCGTCCGAGACCTGCAAGGCCAAGGCGGGTGTCGCGGGGATCCTCCTGTGCGACGTCAAGGACAACAACCCCTCGCCGACGCTCGCCGCCACCAGCACCGCCGCCAACGGGCTGACCGCCTACTACGGGCTGGTGTACGTGCCGCGCGGCGGCGACGTGAACAAGGGGATCAAGGAGGCGCAGACGGCCGCGACGCAGCCGGTCGGGACGCGCCGCTCCCACGCCACCGTGACGGCCAAGACCCGGGCGCACGTGGCGCAGAACACCATGAAGCCCGCCACGGCCCCGCTGCCCGCCGGCGGCACCGTCACCCACACGGTGCAGCTGCACGCCGTGGACAAGGGCAACCTGGGCATCAGCTTCCCGCCCGCGCCCGGCCAGCGCCGCTGGGACGAGGGCGAGCTGAAGGTCGAGGTGCTGTCGGTCACCTCGAACGGCGGCGCGAACCTGGAGTGCGACAACTCCCTCGGGGAGATCGGCTGGGGCAACGAGGCCCGCTGCCTGGTGAAGAAGCCCGGTGACTACACCGTCTCGTACACCCTCAAGGCCGCCCCGAACAGCCCGGCTTGGCGGCTGCGCGCCGAGATGACCTACGAGGTGTACTCCTTCGGCACGTACAACCCGCAGGCGCACGCCGACTTCGCGGTCAGCAGCCCCGTCCCGGTCGTGCCGCGGTACCGGCTGCTGGCCCGGGACGCCGCCGGTGACCTGTGGGACCACCAGGGCACCGGCAAGGGGTCCCGGGTGCTGGAGGCCATGGGCCCGGTGGGCTGGAGCGGGGACTGGAACCGCTATTCGGCGCTGACCCGGCTGGGCCCCGTGACGGTGCAGAGCACCGGTCCCGGCGCCGTCGCGCGCGACAAGGCCGGTGTGCTGTGGTTCCACGGCATGTCCGGGGACGGCGGGGTCTACACGGCCGGCAAGCGGATCGGCGCGGGCTGGAACGCGTTCAACGCGCTCGTGGGCGCCTCGGACCTGACCGGTGACGGGAAGGCGGACCTGCTGGCCCGGGACACGGGCGGCGTGCTGTGGGTCTACCCGGGCACCGGGAACACCGCGGCCCCGTTCGGGACGAAGACCCGGATCGGCGCGGGCTGGGGCGGCTTCGGCGCGCTCGTCGGCGGCGTGGACCTGACCGGGGACAAGAAGGCCGACCTGCTGGCGCGGGACGCCTCCGGGGTGCTGTGGCTGTACCCGGGCACGGGCACCCAGGCGAAGCCGTTCGGCGCGCGGGTGCAGGTCGGTACCGGCTGGGGCATCTACAACTCCGTGGTGGCGCCGGGCGATCTGGACTCCGACGGCAAGGCGGACTTCGTGGCCCGCGACGCCTCCGGGGTGCTGTGGTGGTACCGGGGCACGGGCGACGCGGCGAAGCCGTACGCGGCCCGCGTGAAGGTCGGCGGCGGCTGGAAGCCGTACAACCTGCTCTTCTGATCGGCCCTTTGGGGGCGCGCGAGGTGTCGGGGGGTCGCTGCCGTGGGCGGCGGCCCCCTGAAACTTTGTAACAAAAGCGTGTGTTATACGGTCCGCGCACGTCATGCGGGGAACATGACGTTGCCGCGGCAGCACGATGCCGCCTTCACGTTGCGGAGCGCGAAACATGCGCGGAATGAACGGAATGATGGGACGGGGCGCGAGGCGCCTCGGTGTGTTCGGGGGTTCTGCGGTCCTGCTGGCGGCCGGGTCGGTGCCCGCGTTCGCGGCCGGGGCGGCGGGGAGCGCGGACGACTACGCGTTCACCTTCAAGGACCACGTGGTCGCGCCGGGCGAAGGGTCCGTGGTGGCGCTCAAGCCCGACACCGTGGACGGGACCCCGAACGGCACGCTGGTGTTCGCGATGTCCGGGGCGCCGCTGACCGACGCGTCCTGGGCTAAGGGCGGCCTGCCCGCCGGGATGAGCGCGCGTACGGACGACTCCTGCACGGTCTCGCCGACGGTGAAGGGCGTGTACTTCTGCGCCACCGGCGAGGACACCGGCTGGGTGGGTCCGGCGGTGTCCGCCGCCGACTCGGTGAAGAACCTGACCAAGCTGCACTTCGGGGTGGCGTACGCGCCGCGCGGCACCGACCTCAAGGCCGCGGTGAAGAAGGCCCAGCTGGCGGGCAGCGCCCCGCAGAAGGGCAGGGTCGAGGCGCACGCGGTGACGGTGCTGACCTCGGACCACGTCAAGAAGAACAAGCTGACCCTGAAGACCCCGGCGGTCAAGGCCGGTTCGGAGGTCACCCAGTCGGTGACGGTGCAGGCGCGGGACGCCGGTCAGCTGCGGCTGTCCTTCGGCCCCGGCGAGGGGCAGCGCTACTGGGACAAGGGCGAGCTGAAGGTCTCCCTGGTGTCGGCGAAGCCGGGCCCGGGCGCCTCCGACTGCCAGGTGACGCCGGGCGAACTGACCTGGGACGGCCTGGTGTGCGACGTGGCCGCCCGCAACGGCGCGGACGTCACCGTGACCTACGTGCTGAAGGCGGAGGCGAAGGCCCCGGCCTGGAAGCTCGCCGCCAACGCGAGCTACCAGGTGTACACCTCCGGCTGGGGCGACGGGCCCACCGCCGACAAGGAGTTCGCCGTGGACAGCCCCTTCGCGGTGAAGGAGCGCCACATGCTCCTCGCCCGGAAGAAGGGCACCAAGGGCGAACTGACCGTCTTCCAGGGCACGGGCAAGGCCCCGAAGGTGTTCGCCCCGGCGGAGACCTACGGAGAGGGCTGGGCCAAGTACACGGCCGTCACCAAGCTGTCCCCGGTGAAGATCCAGATGGCGGGCGGCCCCGTGGTCGCGCGCGACGCGGCCGGCGTGCTGTGGAACTACCACCTCGGACGCGACGGCGGCCTGTGGGAGCCGAAGAAGGTCGGCGCGGGCTGGAACATGTACGACTCCCTGACCGGGGCCGGCGACGTGACCGGCGACGGCAAGGCCGACCTGCTGGCGCGGGAGCCCGGCGGCCGGCTGTGGCTGTACCCGGGCACCGGCGACGCGGCCAAGCCCTTCGGGGCCAAGGTCAAGGTCGGTGCGGGCTGGCAGGTCTTCGACGCGGTGACCGCGGTCGGCGACGTGACGGGCGACGGCAAGGCGGACCTGCTGGCCCGGAACCGGGGCGGCGGCGAGTCCTTCGTCTACGCGGGCACCGGCCTGGCGGCGCGCCCCTTCGAGAAGCCGGTGTCGGCGGGCCTCGGCTTCAAGCGGTTCGACGCGCTGAACTCCTCTGGCGACCTGGACTCCGACCTGAAGGCGGACCTGCTGGCGCGCGACGCGGCGGGCGTGATGTGGCTGTACCGGGCCACCGGGCAGGCCGCGAAGCCGTTCCAGGAGCCGGTGAAGATCGGCGGCGGCTTCGACAAGTACGACCTGCTGTTCTGAGCGCGGGACGTGTCGCTCCGATCCGGTGATCCGGTGATCCGGTGAGCTGTCGGTCCCCTGGACCCGTGGATCCGTGGATCCGTGATCGGGCGGTGAGATGAGAGGAGGGGCCCCGGCCGATCGGCCGGGGCCCCTCCGGCGTTCCGGCGTTCCGGCGTTCCGGAGGCCCGGAGGCCCGGAGGCCCGGGGCGTTCGGGGCCCGGGGACAAGTGGGGGACAACCCTTCCGGGTCCGGAGCGGTCTGGGCTCTTGATCATTGCGGTCGGGGTGCGGAGCCCCGGCCGCCGGCAGGCCGGGCGCCGTGGACCGCGGGCCCGCGGATGTGGTGGGGGAGTTGCGATGGGTGTGCGCCGTGCCTCGGTGGCGGTGGGCGGTTCGCTGGTGCTGCTGGCGGGCGGAGCCCTGGCGGGGGTGGCCGCGGCGGACGCCCCGTACGGGTTCGCCCGGGTCCTGGACGCGGTCGTGAAGCCGGGCGGTGCCGCGGACCTCGCCCCGGGCCTCGCCGTGGGGAAGACGGAGGCCGACGGCACCTTCGTGTACGCGGTCAGCCCGAAGCCGCTCACGGGCGGCACCTGGGCGGGCGGCGCCCCGACCGGGACGACGGTCCGGGTCTCCGGCACGGACTCCTGCGCCCCGCGCGCGGGGGTCGCCGGGGTGTTCACCTGCGCCGCGCAGGGGCCGCGTGGGCTGCCCGGGCCGGTGGTCTCGGCGCAGGCCGGGGCGGCGCACGGCACGACGGTGCACTACGGCGTGGTGTACGTGCCCCGGGGCGGCAGCCTGGCGGACGGGGTGCGGGAGGCGCAGACGGCCGGGGCCCGGCCCGAGGACCGCCGGCACGGCGCGGGCACGGTCACGGTGAAGACCCCGGAGCGGGTGGCGGCGAACCGGCTCTCCCTGGCGGTGCCGGGCCTGCGGACCGGCGGTTCGGTGACCCAGTCGGTCACGGTGGCGGCCGTGGACGCGGGACGGCTGGTCCTGGACTTCGACTCCTCGGCCTCGCAGCGGCCCTGGGACCCGGCGGAGCGCGATCTGCGGGTGACGGACGTGCAGGTGGTTCCGGCCGGGGCCGGCGGTAGGGGAGGTCCGGCCGGGGCGGGGGTCGCCGGTGGGGGCGCGGACTGCGAGCCCGCGGGGTCGGGAGGTGTGACCGTGCAATGTGACGTGCAACCCGGCCATGTGACGGTGCGCTACACCCTGGAGGCCGGTCCCGAACTCAAGGCGTGGACCGTGGACGCCCGGGCCGTGTACCGCGTCTACACGGATCCGGCGAATACGGGCGACCCGGTGGCCACGGCCTCCTTCAAGGTGACGAGCCCGTTCCCGGTGCGGGACCGGTCCCGGCTGCTGGCCCGCGGCAAGGACGGGGCCCTGCGGGTCCTGGAGGGCACCGGGCGGGCCGCGGAGCCCTTCGGGGCCCGGATGGGCGGCGCGGGGTCCGGCTGGGGCGCGTACGGGCTGTCGGCCAAGACCGCCCCGGTGACCGGGCGCGGTACCGGGGGGCCGTTGGTGGCCCGGGACAAGGCGGGGGTGCTGTGGCGGATCGCCCCCGAGCGGGGCGGTCAGGGTTTCGGGAAGCCGACCCGGATCGGAGCGGGTTGGCAGGTGTACGACGCCCTGGCCGGGACCGGCGACCTGACCGGCGACGGCCGGGCCGATCTGGTGGCCCGGGAGCCGGGCGGGGTGCTGTGGCTGTACGCGGGCACCGGGAAGGCGGCGGCGCCGTTCGCCCCCCGCGTGCGGGTGGGCGCGGGCTGGCAGGGCTTCGACCGGCTGGTCGGCGCGGGCGATGTGACCGGTGACGGTACGCCGGACCTGCTCGCGCGGGACCGGGCGGGCGCGGTGTGGCTCTACGCGGGCACCGGGACCGCGGCCCGGCCCTTCGCGCCCAAGGCGGTGACCGGTCTGGCCGGCGCCGGGCTACGGGCGTTGGCCTCGCCGGGGGACCTCACGGACGACGGCCGGGCCGACCTGGTGACCCAGGACGCGGCCGGGCTGCTGTGGCTGCACGCGGCCACGGGCGATCCGGCCGCCCCGTACGCCGCGCCGGTGAAGGTGGACCGCTGGTGGGACCAGTCGGTCGTGGGCGCCTTCGCCGCGCTGCTGTAGGCGCGCCGTCGCGGGGCGGGCGGGGACCGGGCGTGGGCCGGGCGGGCGTGGGTGGACGTCCCCTCGCCCCGCATGCCCCTCCCGCCCCGCGTGCCGCCCCCGCCCCGCCCGTGCGGCCCACGGCACGTGCGCGCTGCCCCCGCGCGGTCAGTGGCGGCCCGAGATGAGGTCGGCGGCGCGGGCCAGCGGGGAGGTGGTGGGGCGGTGCGTGGCGGACTCGTTGCGGTCGGCCGCCCGGTAGGCCGCGTACAGGGCGTGCACGCCGAGCCAGCGGAAGGGTTCCGGCTCCCAGCGGCGGACCCGGTGGCCGACCCAGGGCAGTCCGGTCAGCTCGGTGGGGCCGGTCTCGCCGGAGTCCTGGAGCACGAGGTCGCGCAGGGTGCGTCCGGCGAGGTTCGCGGTGGCCACGCCGCTGCCCACGTAGCCGCCCGCCCGGCCGAGGCCGGTGGCGCGGTCGAGGCCGACGGTGGCGCACCAGTCGCGGGGCACGCCCAGCACCCCCGACCAGGCGTGCGCCACGGGCACGCCCGCGAGCTGCGGGAAGAATCTCAACAGGATCTCGCGGAGGGCCTCGACGGTGGCCGGTTGGGTGCGGCCGTCGTTGTCGGTGCGGGAACCGAAGCGGTACGGGACCCCGCGGCCCCCGATGGCGATCCGGTCGTCGGCGGTGCGCTGGGCGTACATGTACGCGTGGGCCATGTCGCCGAGGGTCTCGCGGCCGTCCCAGCCGATCTCGGCCCACAGGGCGGCGGGCACCGGCTCGGTGACGATCATGGAGGAGTTCATCGGGAGCCAGTCCCGCTTGCTGCCCTTGAGCCCTGCGGTGAACCCCTCGGTGCAGCGCAGCACGTAGCGGGCGCGGACGGTGCCGTACGGGGTGACGGCGCGGCCCGGGGAGATCCCGGTGACCGGGGTGGACTCGTGGAGCACGACGCCGAGGCGTTCGCAGGCGGCGGCGAGCCCCTTGACCAGTTTCACGGGGTGCACCCGGGCCCCGTGCGGGGTCCAGGCGGAGCCGACGGCTCCGGCCACCCGGATCCGTTCGGCGGTCTCCCCGGCGTCGAGCAGCAGCCGGTCGGTCTCGCCGAAGGCGGTCTCGGTGGCGTGGAAGGCGCGCAGGCGCGCGAGTTGGGCGGGGGTGTGGGCGACCTCCAGGACCCCGCCCTGGTGGATGTCGGCGTCGATGCCTTCCTCGGCGCAGGTGCGGACGACCTCGCCGACGGTGGCGTTCATGGCCTGCTGGAGGCGGACCGCCGCGTCGTGCCCGTGGAGCTTCGCGTAGCGGTCGCGCCCCGCGATGCCGTTGTAGAGCCAGCCGCCGTTGCGGCCGGAGGCCCCGTACCCGCAGAACTTCTGCTCCAGGACGGTGACGCGCAGGCCGGGGTCGGCCTTCTTGAGGTGGTAGGCCGTCCACAGGCCGGTGTAGCCGCCGCCGACCACGCACACGTCCGCGTCCGCGTCGCCGGGCAGGGGTTCGCGGGGCGGCGGGGTGCCGTCCTGGGCGTACCAGAAGGAGATCCCGCCGTTCACGGCGGCGGCCGTGGTGATCGTCTCGCGCGTCATGGGGGAGTGGTACACCGCCTTCCGCTCACGTGTCCAGGGTGTGCGGCCTCCTCATTCCGGCCTTCGCCCCAGGTCAGGGCGGGTGACGTTCGGCCCGGAGCGGGGGCCGGACGGCCCGGGCACCGTACCGGGTCGGGGGATTAGGGTCTCTTCGGGAGAAGTGTGACGATTTCGGAGGTTCAGGGCTCTATGGGTGGCGCGGCGGGGCGGTACGGGCACGAGGACGGGCGCGGGTCCGGGGGCGTGCGGGAACGGGCCGGCGGGCACCCCGGCGGGCCGGGACGGCGGCTGCGGCGGGGTCTCGTGGCGGCGGCGACCGTGCTGGCCCTCGGTGCCGGCGCGGCGGCCTGCGGGGGCTCGGACTCCGGGGACTCCGGGGCCGGGTCCGGAGCCGCCGCCGTGCACACCAGCCCGATCGCGGCCGAGCTGGCCAAGCTGCCCGCGAAGGTGGAGGGGGCGCGGGTGGTGGTCGGCGACCCGAAGGCCCCGCACACCGCGGAGGTCCTGGTGGACCCCCACTGCGGATACTGCGCGCTGTTCGAGAAGGCGGGCGGCGAGGCGCTGCTCCAGGCGGCGGGGAAGGGCCGGGTGAAGATCGAGTACGTCCTCGCCTCCTTCCTCGACCAGGGCGGCAGCGGTTCCGCGAAGGCGGTGAACGCCCTGCGCGCCTCCGTGGACCGGGGCCGCTTCGCGGCCTATCAGGCGGCCGTGTTCGCGAGCCAACCGAAGGGGGCCTTCACGGAGGAGCACCTGCTCGCCGTCGCCTCCGCGGTGCCGGGGCTGCGCGGGCCGGAGTTCGACAAGGCGGTGCGGGAGAACGCCCACGGGGGCTGGGCGACGCGCGCGGAGGCCGAGTTCGAGGCCACCGGCGCGCAGGGCACCCCGCTGGTGCTCGTCGACGGCAAGCCGGCGGGCACCACCGACCGCTCGATGTTCGACAAGGACGCCTTCGCCAAGACCCTGGCGGCGGCCGGGATCGGCTGACCGCGTCCGGCGCGTAGGGTCGGGCCATGGGCGAGATCGTGGTGCCGCGGGAACTGGCCGAGAGCCAACTGCTCTTCAACGGGGAGGCCGGGCGGGCCTTCGTCGACGCGCTCCCCGGCCGGGCCGCAGGGTACCTGGACCGGTGGGACCTCACCCCCGACGGGCCGGAGATGTACGGGACCTGCTCGCTGGTGCTGCCCGTGCGCCGGGCCGACGGCAGCGGGGCCGTGCTGAAGCTTCAGCTGCTCGACGAGGAGACCGAGGGCGAACCGGCGGCGCTGCGGGCGTGGGCGGGCTCGGGGGCCGTACGACTCCTCGACGCGGACCCGGCGGACGGGACCCTGCTGCTGGAACGGCTCGACGCGGGTCGCCCGCTCGCGGCGGTCGAGGACGAGGCGACCGCCCTGACGGTGCTGGCGGGCCTGTTGGCCCGACTCTCCGCGACCCCCGCCCCGACCGGGATGCGCGGGCTCGGCGAGCTGGTGGCCGGGATGTTGGCCGAGGTCCCGAAGGCGCTGGGCGGGCCGGCGGACCCGACCGACCGGCGGCTCCTGGCGGACGCGGCGGCCGCCCTCGCGGAGGTCGCGGACGAGCCGGGGGACCGGCTGCTCCACTGGGACCTCCACTACGGCAACGTGCTGGCCGCGGAACGGGAACCCTGGCTGGTCATCGACCCGAAGCCGTTGTCCGGCGACCCCGGCTTCGAACTCCTCCCCGCGCTCCACGACCGCTGGGACCCGACCCGGGTCCGCTACCGCTTCGACCTGCTGACCGAGGCCCTCGGCGCGGACCGGGACCGGGACCGGGCCCGGGCCTGGACCCTGGGCCGCATCGTGCAGAACGCCCTGTGGGACCTGGAGGACGAAGAGGACGCCCTCGACCCCCGGCACCGCGTGATCGCCCGGATGCTGCTCGACGACCTCAAGGGATGAGGGCGCGGGGGCGGCCGGGCAAGGTGGCACGTCACAGCGCAACGTGCCGTATCACAGCGCAATGTGCCATGTGACGGAACCATGTGACGTGCCGTCCGGTCGCCCCGCGCCCTACCCTGCCCCCATGATCCGTACCGCCACCCCCGCCGACGTACCCGAGATCCACGCCATGATCCGCGAGCTCGCGGAGTACGAAAAGGCCCTGGACGAGGCCCGTGCCACCGAACAGCAGCTGCACGAGGCGCTGTTCGGGGAGCACCCGGCGGCCTTCGCGCACATCGCCGAGGCTCCCGACGGCCGCACCGCCGGCTTCGCGCTCTGGTTCCTGAACTTCTCCACCTGGCAGGGCGTGCACGGCGTCTACCTGGAAGACCTCTACGTGCGGCCTGAGTTCCGCGGCGGCGGCCACGGCCGGGCGCTGCTGGTCGAGTTGGCCCGGATCTGCGTGGACCGCGGCTACGGCCGGCTCCAGTGGTCCGTCCTCGACTGGAACGAGCCCTCGATCCGCTTCTACGACTCCCTGGGTGCCGTGCCCCACCCCGAATGGCTCGGCTACCGCCTCACCGGCGAGGCCCTCACCTCCTTCGCCGCACCCCGCTGACCTCGCCGCACCCCGCTGACCCCGCTGACGCCGCTGACCCCGTCCGGTGGTCAGGGTTCCAGGACGACCTTGCCGGTGGTGGCGCGGTTTTCCAGGTCGTGGTGGGCGCGGGCGGCCCGGGCGAGCGGGTAGCGCTGGACGGCGGGGACCAGGCGGCCGGCGGCGGCTTCGGCGAGGGCGCGGGTCTCCAGGGTGCGCAGCGGGTCCGGACCGCCGGCGCGGGCCAGCATGGCGGGTCCGAGGACGCTCTGCGAGCTGATCCCGCGCCGCTGCTGCTCGGCTTCGGTCAGGTGCAGGGGTTCGCCGCCGGACCAGCCGAAGACCAGGTGCAGGCCGCCCTCGCCGAGGAGGTCCACGGCGGCGCGCGCGGTGGCGCCGCCGACCGAGTCGAAGACCACCGTGGCCCGGCGCGGCCCCAGGAACTCCCGAACCCGGGCGGGCCAGTCGGGGAGGTCGTAGTCGACGGCCAGGTCGGCTCCGTTGGCGACGGCGCGCGCCGTCTTCGCGGGGCCGCCCGCCAGGGCGATCACGGTGGCCCCGGCCCCCTTGGCGTACTGCACGAGCAGGGTGCCGATGCCGCCCGCGGCTGCGGGGACGATCGCCACCGAGTCCGGTCCCAGGGTGGTGAAGCCGAGGATGCCCAGGGTGGTGCGGCCGGTGCCGATCATCGCGACGGCGGCGGCCGCGTCCAGTCCGTCGGGGATCTCGTGCAGCCGGGCGGCGGAGGTGACGGCCCGCGAGGCGTACCCGCCGGGCACCATCCCCAGGTGGGCGACCACCCGCTTGCCGAGCCAGGACGGGTCGGTGCCCTCGCCGAGGGCGTCCACGGTGCCCGCGACCTCGCGGCCGGGCACCGTGGGCAGCTCGGGCAGGGCGTGCGCGGGCCCGCCGGCGCGGCCCTCGCGGAGCGCGGTGTCGAGGAGGTGAACCCCGGCCGCGGCCACCGCGATCCGGACCTCGCCCGGGCCGGGCACGGGGTCGGGGAGTTCCTCGGGGCGGAGGTTCTCCGCGGGTCCGAAGGCGTGCAGGCGGACGGCGTGCATGGTGGGCTCCCTCGCGTCGGCGGTGCGGGACCACCGCACCGGGTACGCGTCCGAGCCAACAACCTCAAGCGGCCTTGAGGTCAAGCTCCCGCCGCATCCCCGGATCCGCCGCTCCTGGACCCGTGCACCCGTACCTCCGCACGGCCGCCACCGGTCAGTGCGCGGCGAGCACCAGGGCGAGGCCGACCAGGGCCGGCACGGTCTGCACGAAGAGGATCCGGCGGCTCGCGGTGGCCGCCCCGTACACCCCGGCCACGGCCACGCACACCAGGAAGAACACCTTGGCCTGGAAGCCCACCGGGTCCGCGGCCAGCGCGCCCCAGACCAGGCCCGCGGCGAGGAAGCCGTTGTACAGGCCCTGGTTGGCGGCGAGGGCCTTGGTGGCGGTGGCGAACTCCACCGTGGTCCCGAAGGCGGTCCGGCCCCGGGGGCCCGTCCACAGGAACATCTCCAGGACGAGGATGTACACGTGCAGGCAGGCCACGGCCCACACGACGAGGTTCGCGGCGATCGACATGCCCCACATGATCGGCCATGGGGGCGGGCGGCGCGCCCCGGGGGTTCCGGAGCCCGCCGCCCGCCGGACGTGCGGAGTCTCAGCCCGCCTGCCCCTGGGCCGGGCTCTGGGCCGGGCTCTGCTGCTCCTGGGTCTTGGGCTGGGTCTGGGTCCGGGGCGCGGTGAGCCGCTGCGCCACCGGCTGGGGCTTGGGGCTGGTGTGGTGCCGGGGCTCGCGGCCGGGGGTGTGGGCGACCGTGCCGCCCCGCCCGCCGGCGGCCAGGGCCAGGGAGACCGCCTCCAGGGCGCTGCTGAACGAGACCTCGCTGAGCACGCCCGGGGCGGCCACCTGGTCGCCCGCCAGGTACACCCCGTGGCCGCGGTCGATCGCGGGCCGGTCCCGCCAGGTGGTGCCCGGCCGGTCCACGGCCCCGGTGCGGCCCACGCACAGGGCGTCCTTGCCGCGCCAGGTGGTCCGCTCCCGCCAGCCCTTGTAGCCGAGGTCGAAGAGTCGCTCGGCGCGTTCCACGCCCACCGACTTGGCCTCGTCCGGGCCGATCGGGATCTGCGCCTGGATCAGTTCCTCGCCGGCCGGGGCCAGGGTCTTGTCCTGGGCGGTGAACCGTTCGATCCAGGCGGGGGCGTCGGCGTCCGCGATGGCGTACAGGTCGCCGCGGCGGTGTCGTACGGCCACGTCCACCAGGACGGCCCGGCCGCTCTCCCAGGTCAGGGAGGAGTCGTCGAGCAGCTGCGAGGCGGCGGCCAGGGAGGTGGCGACGATCACCGGGCCGCGGTCGGCGGGCACCTCGGTGACGCGGGCCCCGGTCTCGATGGTGACGCCCAGCTCGCGGGCGCGGGCGGCCATCCGGTCGATCACGGACTGCCAGCCGCCGCGCGGGAAGCGGGCCTCGGGGGAGAGCCGGGCCAGCCGGCGCAGCCGTTCCTGGACGAAGGCGGCCGACAGGGCGCCCACGTCGTGGTGGAAGAAGCTCACGGCGACCACGTTGGAGACGGCGCGGGCGCCCTCCTCGCCGACGATGGAGGAGGCCCAGGTGAAGAAGTCGGTGTCCACGGGGGCCTCGGCCAGCGGCTTCCGCGCCAGCTTCACCACGGCCATCGGCGGGGTCATCCGGAGCTTGCCGCCGCTGTGCACGCGCAGCTTGGTGCTCTCGGTGAACGGCACCGGGGCGAGCGGCCCGATCAGGTCGCGCTGCTCCAGCCAGCCCCAGTGCGGGCCCTGGTTGTAGAAGGCGTGCGGTCCCTCGTTGGTCCGGTACGGGCCGTCCGCGGTCCGCGCCCGGCCGCCAAGGGTCTGGTGGGACTCGTGGACGGTGACGCGGGAACCTGCTTCGGCGGCGCTGATGGCAGCGACGAGCCCGGCGAAGCCGCCGCCGATGACGGTGAGCTGGTTCATGGTCCCGATCTCCTCGTGGTCGCGTGTGTCGCGTTCGTGGAGGAGACGGATCGAGGGCCCGCGGATGTGACATCCCTACGAGAACTTTTTTGTTTCCGCAGGTCAGAGCCATCGCGCGGGTGAGGTCCAGGGAAGGGGCGGTCAGGGGACCCGGGGGTAGCGGGCCTGGAGGGTCCAGATCGCCGGGTTGTCGGCGAGGCCCTCGTGCATGTCGGCGAGGTCGGCGATCAGGTCGTGGAGGAAGTCCCGGGCCTCGCGGCGCAGCACGGCGTGGCCGAAGGTGAGCGGGGGCTCCTCGGCGGGCATCCAGTCGGCCTCGACGTCCACCCAGCCGAAGCGCCGTTCGAAGAGCATGCAGTCGGAGGACTCGGTGAAGTCCAGTTCGGCGAACCGGCGCTCCGCGGAGCGGCTGCCGCGCGGGTCCTCGTCGAGCCGTTCCACGATGTCGCAGAGGGCCCAGGCGAAGTCGAGGACGGGCACCCAGCCCCAGGCGGTGGACACCTCCCGGTCCTCCTTGGTGTCCGCGAGGTACACGTCACCGCAGAAGAGGTCGTGGCGCAGGGTGTGGACGTCCGCGGTCCGGTAGTCGGTCTGCGGGGGGTCCGGGAAGCGCCGGGAGAGGGAGTAGCCGATGTCGAGCACGTCCCTCATGGTGTCACGGTCACCCGGCGGCACCCCCGCCGCGGCCGGGAGCCGGGCTCTCGCGGGGGCGCGGGCGCTGCCCGAGGTCGGGCCCGCCGTGGGGCACGGGTGCGGCCGGGGCCCGGGGCCGCGCCCGGGGTCGGGCGACGCGTGGGCTCAGGGCAACAGGTGTTGTTCCTTGGCCACGGCCACGGCCACGGCCACGGCCACCGCGCGACGCGTGGGCTACGGCAGCAGGCGTTGTTCCTTCGCCACGGCCACGGCGCCGGACCGGGTGTCCACGCCGAGCTTGTCGTAGATGCGGCCCAGGTGGGTCTTGACCGTGGCCTCGCTGATGAACAGGGCGCGGGCGATCTCGCGGTTGCCCAGGCCGCGGGCCAGCTGGCCGAGGATGTCCAGCTCGCGGTCGGTGAGGGAGGGCCGGGAGGAGCCCCGCATGTGGGCCATGACCCGGTTGGCGATGGGGGCGGAGAGGGCGGTGCGGCCCTGGGCGGCGGAGTGGATCGCGGCGAACAGCTCCTCGGGGCGTTCGGCCTTCAGCAGGTAGCCGGTGGCGCCGGCGCCGATGGCCCGGGTGATGTCGGCGTCGGTGTCGTAGGTGGTGAGCACCAGGACGTGGGGGGCGTCCGGGGCCGCCGTGATCCGGCGGGTGGCCTCGACCCCGTCTATGCCGGGTCCGAGCTGGAGGTCCATGAGGACGACATCGGGCCGCAGCCGGGCGGCGAGGGCCACCGCTTCCTCGCCGCTGCCGGCCTCGCCGAGCACCTCGATGTCCGGTTCGCTGCCGAGCAGGGCGAGCAGCCCGGCCCGGACCACGGCGTGGTCGTCGCACAGCAGGATGGTGGTCAACGGGGCTCCTCGGGGCGGGCGTCGGCGCGGGCGTCGGCGCGGTGGTCGGGGCGGCCGGGGGCCACCGGGGGTCCGTCGGGCCCGGCCGGCCCGCCGGATGCGGTGGGTGAGGTGGGGGCCGTGGGTTCCATGGGTTCCGTGGGGCGGGTGGGTGCGCCGCGTCGGGTGGGTTCGGCGGGGTCCGGGCCGCCGGGGCCGGGCAGGGGGACGGACACCGAGAGGAAGGTGCCCTCGCCGGGGGTGGACTCCACGGTCAGGGTTCCGCCGAGCTGCCGCACCCGGGCCCGCATCGCGGGCAGGCCGTGCCCGCGGCCGCTCCCGTCGGGGCCCGCGCCACCGGCCGGCACGGCGAAACCGCGGCCGTCGTCGGCGATGTCCAGGAGGACCTGGTCGCCGAGGAAGCTGAGCGTGAGGGCCGCCGTACGGGCCCCCGCGTGCTCGCGGACGTTGGCGAGCGCGCCCTGGGCGATGCGCAGGAGGGCGGATTCGGTCCGGCCGGGCAGCGGTACGGGCACGCCTTCCAGGTGGAAGCGGACGGTGACCTCGGGACCCGCGTCCAGGGCGCGTAGCGCGTCGGCGAGTCCGGCGCCGCCGTCGAGCTGCGGCGGGGCCAGGTCGTGGACGAGGCGGCGGGCCTCGGCGAGGCCGCGGGCGGCGATGCCGGTGGCGGTGCGGACGTGCGAGCGGGCGGCGGCCGGGTCGGACTCCCAGGTGCGGTCGGCGGCCTGGAGCAGCATCTGCTGGCTGGACAGGCCCTGGGCGAGGGTGTCGTGGATCTCCATGGAGAGCCGCTGTCGTTCGGCGAGGGTGCCCTCGCGGCGTTCGGTGGCGGCGAGTTCGCGGCGGGTGCGGATCAGGTCGTCGATGAGGGCGCGCTGGGCCTGTGCCTGGCGTTCCATGTGCACGAACACGGCGGTGGCGAGGGCGGCGACGGCCGGCGGGGCGAGGATCAGGTTCGGGTCGAAGGCGGTGGCCAGCCGCAGTTGCGCGCCGACCACGAAGGCCGTGAGCAGGGCCACGAGGACGATCGCGGCGCGGGCGGGCAGGGTGCGCAGGGCCGTGTAGAACAGCGGGACGGCGCACCAGGCGAAGCTCGGCGCGAGCAGGACGATGACCATCCAGGTGGCGACCACGAGCCCGAGCCAGACCAGGCGGCGGGGTCGGGGCCGGGGGCGGGCCCGCGGGGCGGCGGAGGCACCGGCGGGGCCGGGCTCGGTACCGCCGGCGCCGACGGCCGGTCCCAGGACGTACAGCAGGGCCAGGGCGAGGCTCAGGGCGAGGATCCAGGGGGTGCGGGGTTCGCCGGGGTGCCGCAGCAGGAAGCGGGCCAGGGAGGCGCCGAGGAGCAGGAAGAAGGCGGTGTGGACCACGGCGGCGAGCCGGCGGTGGTCGGCGCTGCCCGGCCCGTCACCGGGACGGCCGGCTTCCGGGCGTCGGGGAGCGGCGCGGCCGGGAGCCGGGCGGCCGGGGCGTCCGTGTCCGTCGTGCCCGCCGCGCTCGCGGTGCCCGTCGTGTCCGCCGTGCTCGCCGCGCTCGCGGTGTCCGTCGTGTCCGCCGTGCTCGCCGCGCTCGCGGTGTCCGTCGTGTCCGCCGTGCTCGCGGTGTCCCTCGTGAGGCCCGGGTGCGCCGGACTCCGGGGCCGGGTCGGGGGCCGGGTCCGCCGGGGGCTGTGCCATGGGTTCCTCTCCGTCCTCGCTCTGCCATGATCCCCCGCCGCGCCCCGGTACGGCTCCGCCGCCGGTCGGGGCGGGAGGGGGAGCCGGGGTGCGTGGTGTGGGGCCCGGCCGGGCCGGCGCGGGGGCCGGCCCGGCGCGCCCGACGGGGCCCGTACCCCCGCTCCGGCGCAGGTCCGGGGATGTGTCGTCGTCCGGACCGGGGCCCCGCCGGAGCGGGGGCTCCGACCAGCTGAGCAGCCGCGCCGGGGGCCCGCATCAACCGATCGGTGGACCCGGGGGTCAGCCGGGTCGCCGGCCGGGCCGAGCCGAAGCGGGGACGGGCCGGCGCCGGTTCCGGGGCCAGGATCGAAGGGACGGAAACGACGGCCCCACCGGGCCCCGCAGCGAGCGGCCCGGCACCCCCAGAGGAGTCCCCAGAGATGAAGAACCGCACCCGCGTCCTGACCGGTGTCGCCCTGGCCGCCGCCCTCGGGGCGGGCACCTTCGGCGCGGTCAGCGCCACCGCCGCCCCCGCGTCCGCGCCGGCCGCCGCCGTGGCGAAGACCGACGCGAAGGCCGAAGCGAAGAACTTCACCACCACGACCCACCTGACCGTGGACGCCGCCACCCGCGCCGCCCGCGCCGCGCTGAAGGCCGCGCAGGCCGAGAACCAGCGGGTGACCGTGGCCGTCGTGGACCGCAACGGCAACACCATCGTCACCCTGCGCGGGGACGGCGCGGGCCCGCAGTCCTACGAGTCGGCCGAGCGCAAGGCGTTCACCGCCGTCTCCTGGAACGCCCCCACCTCGGTGCTCGCGGGCCGCCTGGCCCAGACCCCGAACCTGAAGGACATCCCGGGCACCCTCTTCCTCGGCGGCGGCGTCCCGGTGCAGAACGCGGGCGCCCCGGTCGCGGGCATCGGCGTCGCCGGCGCCCCGAGCGGCGACCTGGACGAGAAGTTCGCCAAGGCGGGCGCGGACTCCCTCCTGAAGTAGCCCTCCCCACGCCACCCGCCGTGCGCCCCCGCCCCGGGCGCGCGGCGGGTCCCGCGCGCCCGGGGCGGGGCGGGCGACGGCTTCCGGTGGGACCCGACGGGACCCGGCGGGACCCGACGGACGGGACCTGACAGGACCCGCCGCGGCCGGAGGGCGTCCACAGGGAGGCCACTTAGGATCTTCTCCGTGGAACACCGCACACGCGCCCGAATCGCCCCCGCAGCCGCCGCCGGCGCCCTGCTCCTCGCGCTGACCTCGCTCACCGCGTGCACGGGCAGCACGGTGCAGGGCCGGCCCGGCGCGGGCGGCGTGCGGGATCCGTACTTCCCCAAGGCGGGCAACGGCGGCTACGACGTGTCCCACTACGGGCTCACCCTGACCTACGACCCCGACGAGGAGCACCTCGCCGGCACCGCGGTCATCACCGCCTCCGCCACCCACGCCCTCAGCTCCTTCCACCTGGACCTCACCGGCATGAAGGTGGAGTCGGTCACGGTGGACGGCGAGCCGGCCCGCTTCAACCGCGCCGGACAGGAACTGGTCGTCCGCCCCGCACGGGACCTGAAGAAGGGCCGCACCTTCCGCACCGTGGTCCGCTACGCGGGGACCCCGCGCACCGTCACCGACCCGGACGGCTCCGAGGAGGGCTGGATCCCCACCGAGGACGGGGCGCTGGCCGTCGGCGAGCCCGTGGGTTCCATGGCCTGGTTCCCCGGCAACCACCACCCCTCCGACAAGGCCGCCTACGACGTCGCGGTCACGGTCCCCGAGGGCTACGAGGTCGTCTCCAACGGCACCCTGAGCGGCCGCGACGAGCACGCCGGGGGCCGCACCACCTTCCGCTGGCACAACCCCGAACCCATGGCGAGCTACCTGGCCACCCTCGCCGTCGGCGCGTACGAGGTCTCCGAGGGCCGCACCCCCGGCGGGGTCCCGCTGTACACGGCCGTCGCCCCCGACGAGGTCGAGGACAGCGCGGCCGTCCTGAAGAAGCTGCCGACCGTCGTGGACTGGGGCAGCCGCCGCTTCGGCGCCTACCCCTTCGCCTCCGCCGGCGCGATCGTCGCGGCGGCCGACTCCCTGGGCTACGCCCTGGAGACCCAGACCCGGCCCGTCTACTCCAGCGCCCCCGACCTGCGGCTGCTCGTCCACGAGACCGCCCACCAGTGGTTCGGGAACTCCGTCTCGCCGAAGAGCTGGCGGGACATGTGGCTGAACGAGGGCTTCGCCACCTACGCGGAATGGCTGTGGTTCGAGGACCACGGCGGGCCCACCGCCGCCGAGCGTTTCGACGCCTTCTACGAGGGCGACACCGAGGTGGACGAGGAGGCCGACGGCGACTGGTGGGCCTTCCCGCCCGCCGAGCCCCCCGGCCCCGAGGACATCTCCTCCGACCCGGTGTACGGGCGGGGCGCGATGGTCCTGCACCGGGTCCGCGAGGAGGTCGGGGACCGGGCGTTCTTCGCGCTGCTGCGGGACTGGGCCACCGCGCACCGGCACGGCAACGCGAGCACCGCCGAGTTCACGGCCTTCGCGGAGGACCGGACCGGGGTGGACCTGACGGAGGTCTGGGAGACCTGGCTCCACGGCGAGTCCAAGCCCGACCGGTCCTGACGGCCGGTCCGGCACGCCCTCAGGCCCCCGCGGCCCCCAGTTCCTTGCGCAGCACGGTGCAGGGGCGGCCCCGCTCCCGGTCCCGGCCCTCGCGCAGCCGCCGGTACCCGAGTGCGGTCCAGAAGGCGAGGCCCCTCGCGTTGGCGTCCAGGACGGCCAGCCGTACCGCCGTCCGGCCGGCCCGCCGGAACTCGTCCTCCACCAGCTCCGCCACCCGCCGGCCGTACCCCCGCCGATGCGCCCCCGCGTCCACCAGCAGCAGCCCGATCCACGGGTCCGGGTCCTCCCCGGAGGGATGGTGCGCCAGGGTGGCCGCGAGAGCGACCAGCCGCCCCTCGGAGCGGGCCAGCAGCACCTCCGCCCCGGGCGGGGCCAGCTCCTCGGCCAGGGCGCGCGCCACGTCCTCGACGGTGATCCGCGCCGGGTCCGGGAAGTCGCCGCTGAGCTCGAAGAACTCCCGGTTCGAGGCGTACAGGGCGCTGACCTCGGACAGCACCTCGCCCGGCAGTGCCCCGTCCACGACGTCGAGTCTCTCCAGCATCACACTGCCGGACGTTACCCCGAGCGACCCCGCCGGACGGCCGGAACGCACGGGGACCCCCGGTCGCCGGAGCGGCCGGGGGTCCCTCGGGGCGTGCGGCGGATCAGACGTTGACGCCGAAGTCCTGCGCGATGCCCGTGAGGCCGGAGGCGTAGCCCTGGCCGACGGCGCGGAACTTCCACTCGGCGCCGTTGCGGTACAGCTCGCCGAAGACCATGGCGGTCTCGGTGGCGGCGTCCTCGGAGAGGTCGTAGCGGGCGATCTCGGTGCCGCCGGCCTGGTTCACCACGCGGATGTAGGCGTTGCGGACCTGGCCGAAGTTCTGGCTGCGGGTGTCGGCGTCGTAGATGGAGACCGGGAAGACGATCTTGTCCACGTCGGCCGGGAGACCGGCGAGGTTGACGTTGATGGCCTCGTCGTCGCCCGCGCCCTCGCCGGTGCGGTTGTCACCGGTGTGCACGATGGTCTGGTCCGGGGTGGACTTGTTGTTGAAGAAGACGAAGTGGCTGTCGGAGACGACCTTGCCCAGGGCGTTCACGGCGATGGCCGAGGCGTCCAGGTCGAAGTCGACACCGGTGGTGCTGCGCACGTCCCAGCCGAGGCCGACCGTGACGGCGCTGAGGCCCGGGGCCTCCTTGGTGAGCGAGACGTTGCCACCCTTGGACAGGCTTACGGCCATGATGTCCCTTTCCTCGTCTTCCTCGACTTGTGTCCGGCTCCGTGGCCGACGCCGGTCACGGTACCGCTGACCTTTCTAACGCAGGGAGTGGGCGTCCGGGTTCCTGGCCCGGCCGCTCCGTGTGAACGGCGGCGGAAACACGGGTGCCGAAATGAGGGTGACGGCGGGCGCCCCGGGGCGGGATCATGGGGTCCATGCCTGGTCCTTACGTCATCCGCGGTGCGGTCGTCCTGCCGGAGGCCGAGCTGGTCTGGCGTTTCTCCCGGTCCTCCGGGCCCGGCGGCCAGCACGTGAACACCTCCGACACCCGCGTCGAGCTCGGCTTCGACCTCGCCGCCACCAAGGCGCTCCCGGAGGTGTGGAAGGAACGCGCCCTGGAGCGGCTCGCGAGCCGGCTCACCGGCGGGGTCCTGACCGTCCGCGCCTCCGAGCACCGCTCGCAGTGGCGCAACCGCGAGATGGCGGCCGTCCGGATGGCCGCCGTGCTCGCCGAGGCGACGGCCGCCCCGCCGAAGGCCCGGCGGCCCACCCGCATCCCGCGCGGCATCAACGAACGCCGGCTCCGCGAGAAGAAGGCCCGCGCCCAGACCAAGCGCGGCCGCACCGGCAAGGACTGGTGACCGCGCGGGACCGGTGACCGCGCCCTCCCGTGCGTCGCTCCCCCCTCCCGTAGGGCGCGTCCCTGCCTCGGGTGCCCTCAGGGGGCCAGGTGGCGGTAGGCGCCGCGGAAGTAGGCCAGGGGGTGGGCGGAGCCGTTCGCGGGCGGGGTCGCGGGGGCCGTGGCGGTCAGCACGCGGCCCAGCACGAGGGTGTGGTCGCCCGCCGGGATCCGGGACTCCGTCCGGCACTCCAGCGTGGCGAGGGCCCCGTCCACCAGCGGGGCGCCGGAGACCGGGCCGCGGGTGTGCGGGAGGTCCGCGAAGAGCAGGCGGTCGCTGAGCCGGCCCTTCATGGCGAACCGGCTCGCGATCTGCCGCTGGCCCTCCGCGAGCACCGACACCGCCCAGTGCGGCTGCTCGGCGAGCAGGTCGTCCATCCGGGAGCCCTCGCGGACGCTCACGAGCACCAGCGGCGGATCCAGGGAGACGGAGAGGAAGGCCGTGGCGGTCATGCCCGCGATCTCGTCCTCGTCGTCCGGTTCCTGAGCGGTGATCAGGACCACGCCCGCGGCCAGCCGGGACATGGCGGCGCGGAACTCCTCTTCGGTCACCCCTTCAGCATGAGGGGTCAGGGGTCTCGTCTTCAGCACGTCGGGAACGCTAGTCTCACCCTCCCGCCCGCCGCATCGGGCCCCGGGCCGAGCCGTGGCCTAGGGCTCACGACCCATGCCGGTCCCGGCGGACCCGCCCGAAGGCCTCGTCCCGAGGTCCCGTCGCGAGGCCCGATCCCGAGCCTCCGGCGGCCCCGGACGGCGCCCCGAACGGCGCCCCGAACGGCCCCGCGCACGGGGTGCCGGGCACCCGCTCGGCCCTGTGCCGTGCTCCGCAGGCGTAACGTTTGCGCACGAGAACGCGGGGGAGCGCTCCCACCGATACCGGACTCTGTTATTCATCTCATGTGACTTGAGTCACAGACAGCAAGATTTGTTGACCCTGTGTACCGGCGGAACAGCTCACTGTGATTCAGTGGAGCGGACACCGCAACGAAACGCCGATGACAAAACTGGAGTTGCTGTCGAGGTCTCGGGGAGAGCGAGCGATGGAGACCGAGTCGGAGCCGTACGTCCGTCTTGCGACCCTGCGGCAGCTGCACCAAGTGGTGGCCGAACTCAACACGGCCCGCAGCCTGGCGGACACCCTGCAGACCGTCGTGGACGGCATCGTCGTGGGTCTCGGCTACGAGCTCGCCTGCGTCAACCTCGTACGCCCCGACGGTGACCTCGTCGTCGCCGCCTTCGCGGGCAACCCCGCGGCGGAAGCCCTGATCACCGGCCGGGTCGGCTCCCGCGCCTCCTGGGAACGACGCCTCGCGATGGGCGAATCCTGGGACGGCCTCCGCTTCATCCCCCACTCCGAGGGCTGGGTCCTCCTGGAGGACGACGTCCCCCAGTGGCACACCGACGGCCCCGCCCCCCGCTTCGAGGACGAGTGGCACCCCGAGGACCGGCTCTACGCCCCCATGTACGCCGCCGGCGGCGAGCTCCTCGGCGTCATCTCCGTCGACAAACCCCGCAACGGCCGCAAGCCCGGCGCCTGGGGCCGCGAAGCCCTCCAGATGTACGCGTTCCAGGCGGCCATCGCGATCAGCAACGCACGTCTTCGCGCCAACATGCAGCGGGCCCTCGTCCGACTCGAACGCGAACAGCAGGCCCTCCGCGCCAGCGAGGAGTCCTTCCGGCAGGCCTTCGAATACGCCCCCAGCGGCATGGCCATCGCCGAGATGGGCGGGGACCAGCACGGCCGCCTCCTGCGCACCAACGACGCCCTCTGCCGGCTCCTCGGCCGCCCCGCCTCCGTCCTGCGCCGGTACTCCTTCTCCGACCTCGTCCACCCCGAGGACATCGGCACCCTCCTGCGGACCTCCGCCGAAGGGGGCCGCGCCGAACTGCGGCTCGGCCGCCGCGACGGCTCCTACGTCTGGGTCTCCCTGCGCAACTCCGTCGTCGCCGACGCCGCCGACGGCCCCCGCTTCCTCCTCACCCACGTCGAGGACATCGAGGACCGCAAACGGCACGAGCTCCAGCTCGCCCACCGCGCCAGCCACGACTCCCTCACCGGCCTCCCCAACAGCGCCGAACTGCGCGCCCGGCTCTCCGCCCGGCTGTGCCGCCTCCCCCAGGCCGTCCGCGCCACCGCCGTCGAAGAGCTCGACGCCGCCTTCGAGCGCGGCTCCGGCGGCCCCGGCATCCCCGGGCAGGACGGCGGCCCCGGCGAGCACGGCTACCAGCCCGACGCCTACCCCGCCCCCTACGAGTACCCCGGCCCCGGCGGCGCCGAAGGCTCCGGCCCCTACGAGCACCACGTGCACACCGTCGCCCCCGACGCCGACGTCGACGACGGCACCAAGGGCCTCGCCGTCCTCTTCTGCGACCTCGACGGCTTCAAGTCGATCAACGACCGCTTCGGCCACCACACGGGTGACGCGGTCCTCATCGAGGTCGCCCGCAGGCTCACGACGTGCGTCCGCGACGGTGACACCGTCGCCCGGCTGGGTGGTGACGAATTCGTCGTCCTCGCCGACGGACTCGGCGCCGCCGACGCCGCCGACCTCGCCGTGCGGCTCCGCAACGCCATCATCCCGCCCATCCGCGTCGACGGCCGCGCGGTCCGCGTGGGCGCGAGTTTCGGTATCGGCTGGGCCAGTTGCGGGATGTCCGCCGAAGAGGTGCTGCGCTCCGCCGACCAGCGCATGTACATCGAGAAGCGGTCCCGCTCCAAGGCCCACCGCAGGGCCGGCTGAACTCCCGCCGAATCCTGGCGTGCACCTGTTCGGGGTAGGCTCCCGTGGGTCGAAAGGAGTGACCTGCGATGACGACGCCCGCGGACAACGGCCCGAACAACGGCGCGAACACGCCGGCAGACGATGATCCGTTCGGTTACCTCTACGCGGACGGACAGGCCAACGGCGCCACCCCGCCCGCGCAGGCCGGCGGATACGGCTACCCGGGCCAGGCGGGCGGCCAGCCAGGGGTCCCGCGCACCTCGTACAACCAGGTGCGCACCGTCGGCGAGCGCACCTACGGAGGCCAGCGCGGAGCGGCCCCCGGCCAGGTGCCGCTGCAGCCGCCGTACGGCCAGCAGCAGCCCCAGCCCGGCTACCCGCAGCCCCAGTACCCGGCCCCCGAAACCCTCCAGGCCGGGGGGTACGGGGTCCCGCCTCAGCAGAGCTACGCCCAGCCCGCCCCGCCGCAGCGCGGCTCCAGCCGCAAGGGGCTGCTGATCGGCGCGGTGGCCGTGGTCGGCGCCGTGGTCATCGGCATCGGGGTGGCCCTGCTCTCCGACAAGGACAAGGACCAGGGCGACGGCACCGCCACGGGCCCCTCCGACCAGGTCAGCGAGGCCCCGGAGACCCCCGGCGAAAAGACCCCGGGCACGAAGCCGAGCAAGGACGCCGAGAAGCTTCCGAAGGCCGACGCGGCCTCCGGCCCCGGCCTCGCCCTCACCGGCGGCGCCTCCGTGCAGAACACGGTGCCCGGGGCCAAGGGCGCGGGCGGCCAGTACGTCGGCGGCTTCAACCAGGTCGGTGCCTCCGTGACCTGGACGGTGGACCTCCCCAGTGACGGGGATTACACCCTTTTCGTGAACTACGCCGTCCCCGGCAAGGACGCCGACGCCACCCTCACCATCAACGGCAAGGTCCAGTCCCGGGCCATCAACCTCAAGAACTGGGCCGGCGCCGGCGACGGCGACTGGGAGAAGGGCTGGACCAACAGCTACTCCTGGATCGAGCTGGCCAAGGGCACCAACTCCCTGAAGCTGTCCTGCGAGTCCTCGAACAAGTGCGACGCGGTCATCGACCAACTCCGCCTCGCCAAGGGCCACGTCAAGGGCTGACCCGCCCCGACCCCCACCACGGGCCCCCGCCCCGGCCCCGGCCGGGACGGGGGCCCGTGGCGTTCAGCCGACCGGCCCCGGCTGAGGCGGGGTCACTTTGATGGTGTGGCGGAGGTTTTCGTAGGTGGGGCGGTCGAATTCGCCTGCCGCGGGGGCCCGTACGGTCGCGGCGGAGAGGGCCACCGCCTCGGTGAGGCGGGTGGGCCAGTCCGTGCCGCCCACCTGACCGGCGAGGAGGGCCGCCACCGCGGAGTCCCCGGCGCCGGTCGGGTTCCCGGAGAGGGCGGCGGGCGGGGCGGCCTGCCACACCCCGTGCGGGGTCGCGGCGAGCAGTCCGCCGGGCCCCAGCGAGGTGACCACCGTGTGGGCGCCGCGGCGGCGGGCCGCCAGCGTCGCGGGCAGCGGATCGCGGGAGCCGGTGAGCTGGGCCAGCTCGGCGGCGTTCGGCTTGACGATGTCGGGCCGGGCCGCGACCCCGCGGCGCAGCGGCTCCCCGCTCGTGTCCAGCAGGACCGGCACCCCCGCCCCGCGGGCGGAGCGGACCAGGGCCGCGTACGCCCCGACCGGGATCCCCGGCGGGAGGCTGCCGCAGAGGGCCACCGCGCGGGCGGAGCGGAGCAGCTCGTCGTAGCGGTCGAGGAAGGCGGTCCACTCGGCGGTGGAGACCACCGGTCCGGCCTCGTTGAACTGGGTGGTGTCCCCGGTGGAGGCGTCCACCACGGCCAGGGTCCGCCGGGTGGGCCCGGCGCAGTCCACCAGCGCGTCGGTGACCCCGGGGGAGGCGGCCAGGGCGCGGCGCAGGGCGGCGCCGGGCGGGCCGCCCGCGAAGCCGGTGACGGTGACCTCGTGGCCGAGCGCGGCCAGGACGCGGGCCACGTTGACGCCCTTGCCGCCGGGCCGTTCGCCGACCTCGGCGACCCGGTGCGAGCCGTGGGGCACGAGTCGCGGCACGTGGTAGGTCACGTCCAGGGCGGTGTTGAGCGTGACGGTCAGGATCATGGGCGCACCCCCGGTCCCCGATCGCTGGCACGGTGCGCAGCGCTGCCGGGATCATGCCAAAGGGAAGCGGGCCGGCCCAGTGCCCGGGCCGGTCCGGGGCCGTCCGTACCCGTGCGGCGGGGCCGGACGGGTACGGACGGGCGTTCGGTGGGGCGGGCCTCAGACGGAGGTCGGGCGGACGATCCACTCGCCGCGGCGCATGACGCCCTTCAGCTCGAAGTCGGCGTCGAGGACGACCAGGTCGGCGTACTTGCCGGGCTCCAGGGAGCCCACCTCGTCGTAGCGGCCGATCAGCTTGGCGGGGTTGGCGGAGATCGCCTGGACCACGGACTCGACGGGCAGTCCGTCCACGGTGACGGCGCGCTTGAAGGCGGTGTCCAGGGTGAGGGTGGAGCCCGCGATGGAGCCGCCCTCGACCAGTCGGGCCACGCTGTCCTTCACCTCGACGGCGAGCGGGCCGAGGCTGTAGATGCCGTCCCCGAAGCCGGCCGCGTCCATGGCGTCGGTGATCAGGGCGACCCGGTGCGGGCCCGCGTGGTGGAAGGCCAGTTCCAGCATGGCCGGGTGCAGGTGGGTGCCGTCGTTGATCAGCTCGACGGTGACCCGCTCGTCCTCCAGCAGGGCGGCGATCGGGCCGGGGGCGCGGTGTCCGAGCGCGGGCATCGCGTTGTACAGGTGCGTGGCGACGGTGGCGCCCGCGTCGATGGCCTCGCGGGTCTGCTCGTACGTGGCGTCGGTGTGGCCGATGGCCGCGATGACCCCGTGCTCGGCGAGGAGCCGTACGGAGTCCAGTCCGCCGGGCAGCTCGGTGGCGAGGGTGACCATGCGGGCGTGGCCGTGCGCGGCGTCGATCAGCTTGCGGACGGTGGCCGGGTCGGGGTCGCGGAGCAGGCCCTCGGTGTGGGCGCCCTTGCGGCAGGGGGAGATGAAGGGGCCCTCGAAGTGGATGCCGGCGATGTCGCCCTGCTGGGCCAGTTCGGCCAGCAGTCCGGCGCGGCGGGCCAGCTCGTCGAGCTCCTCGGTGACGGTGGAGGCGATGAGGGTGGTCGTGCCGTGCTCGCGGTGGGTGCGGACGCCGGTCAGGACGTCCTCCGCGGTGCCGGAGGTGAAGGAGGCGCCGCCGCCGCCGTGGTTGTGGATGTCGACGAAGCCGGGCACGACCCAGTGGCCGGTGAGGTCCACGACCGTGGCGTCCTCGCGGGCCGAGCCCGCGATCCGGCTGCCGTCGACGATCACCCGGCCGTTGGCCACGGTCCCCGTGGGCAGCACCACCCGGGCGCCGGAGAGGACGGTGGAGTGTGCGCTTCCGGACATCAGGCGGATACCTCCGTGGCGAGTAGGTCCCAGGCGAGCAGGCCCGCGCCCAGGCAGCCGGCGGTGTCCCCGAGGGCCGCCGGCACGATCTTCGGCAGCCGCTGGAACGTCACCCGTTCCCGTACGGCCGTCCGTAGTGGTGTGAACAAGGTTTCCCCGGCCTCCGCGAGTCCGCCACCGATGATCAGCGTGTCCGGGTCCAGCAGGGTGAGGGCCGTGACCAGCCCGTCGGCGAGGGCGCCGACCGCACCGTGCCACACCGCGAGGGCGCGCTCGTCGCCGGATTCCACGGCCTTGGCGCAGTCCGCGGCGTCCGCCTCCGGGTCGCCGCTCGCCTCCGCCCAGGCGCGGGTGACGGCCGCGGCGGATGCCAGGGTCTCCAGGCAGCCGCGCTGGCCGCAGCCGCACTCGGGGCCGCCGGGCCGGACCACGATGTGTCCGATCTCCCCGGCGTAGCCGTGCGCGCCTTCCTCGATGCGTCCGGCGATGCCGATGGCTCCCGCGATGCCGGTGCCCAGGGGCACGAACAGGAAGCGGTCCGCCCCGCTCCCCGCTCCGATGCGCCCCTCGGCGAGTCCGCCGGTGCGGACGTCGTGGCCGAGCGCGACGGGGATCCCGTCGAGCCGGTCACTGAGCATCGCGCGCAGCGGTACGTCCCGCCAGCCCAGGTTCGCCGAGTACACGGCGAGGCCGCGCTCGGCGTCGACGATGCCCGGGACGGCCACCCCCGCCGCGGAGGCGGTGGTCCCGAAGCGTTCGCGGCCCAGGTCCCGCAGGTCCGCGGCGAAGGCCAGGATCGACTCGACGACGGCCTCGGGTCCGCGCGCGCGGCCGGTGGCGCGGCGCGCCTCGTGCAGCAGCGTGCCGTCCGCCCCGACCAGGGCGGCCTTCATCCCGGTGCCGCCCACATCGAGGGCGATGACGTGTTTCACGGGTTTCACGGGGGACAGTCTCGCGTGTCGGACGGGGAAAGGTCTAGTCCACTGAGAGGGATTGTTGACTCGCCATACAAATTCGGGACCTCGGTCCTCGTCCGGAAACGGGATCCGGCTGTAAGCGGAAGCTCAAAGTGGTGTAGACCTTACGGGCAACATACGGGAAACGAGTGGGACGACAAGGGTGGGTAAACCTGTGAAGCGCCGCTACCGGAACGGATGCCGAAACCTCGTCGCGGGGGCGGTGGCCCTCGCGGCGACCGTCACCCTCACCGGCTGCGGAAGCGTCACCGGGAACAACGACGTGACCCTGCGGCTCGTGGCGGCCGATTACGGGGACAGTGCCGCGAACTCCTCCCAGGGGTACTGGAAGGACCTCGCCGCCGCCTTCACCGCCGCCAATCCCGGCATCAAGGTCGACGTGTCGGTCTACTCCTGGGAAGAGGTCGACGCCAAGGTCGCCGCCCTCGACAAGGCGGGCGACGCCCCCGACATAGCCCAGATCGGCGCCTACGCCGACTACGCGGCCGCCGACAAGCTGTACTCCACCGACCAGCTCCTGTCGGTCACCACCGAAGCCGACTTCCTCGGCCCCCTCGCCGACGCCGGAAAGGTGCAGCGCGTCCAGTACGGGATGCCCTTCGTCTCCAGCACCCGCCTGCTCTTCTACAACAAGACCCTCTTCGAGAAGGCCGGCGTCAAGGAAGCCCCCACGACCTGGGACGAGCTCGAAGCCGCCGCCAAGAAGCTCAAGGGCACCGCCGCCGTCCCCTTCGCCCTGCCCTTCGGCCGCGAAGAGGCCCAGGCCGAGACCATGATGTGGCTGCTCTCCGGCGGTGGCGGCTACACCGACAGCGACGAGACGTACGCCATCGACTCCGTCGAGAACACCAAGACCCTCCAGTGGCTCAAGGAGCACCTGGTCGCCCCCGGCCTCACCGGCTCCGTCCCGCCCTGGCAGCTCAACCGGCAGGACGCCTTCGACGCCTTCACCCGCGGCGAGGTCGGCATGCTCAACGGCCACCCCACCCTCATGAAGCAGGCCGAGGCCAAGGGCGTGAAATACGGCATGGTCCCCATGCCCACCTACGACGGCCGCGAGCAGCCCGCCATGGGCGTCGCCGACTGGGTCATGGCCTTCAAGAGCGGCGGCCACCGCAAGGAGGCCGGCAAGTTCCTCGACTTCATGTACGAGCAGAAGAACGTCACCAAGTTCACCAGCACCTACGACCTGCTGCCCGTCACCACCAGCGGCTACCGGGCCGCCCTCGCCGCCCGCGGCGGCAGCGCCGACGACCTCCGCACCTTCCTCGGCACCCTGCCCACCGCCCGCCTCTACCCCGTCGGCAAGAAGTCCTGGGCGGCGGTCAGCGAGAACATCAAGCAGAACATCGGCAAGGCCGTGGCCCCCGACGGCCGCCCCGAGAAGGTCCTCGGCTCCGTGGCCGAGGTCGCCCGCACCTCCGGCGGCTGACCGGGCCGCCCGTCCCGTGCCCGTCCCACGCCCCTCCCGTCCCGTGCCGGGGCCGCCGTCGGCGGCCCCGGTTATGTTGGGGAGATGACGGACCAGGCGCCCGAAGGGCAGGACACGGGCTCCGGACCGACCGCGGACACGCAGGACACCACGGCCCCGGCCCCCGGAGCGACAGCGGGGACCCCGGAGGCGGACGGAACCTCGGGGGCGACGGACGGAACCCCGACGGCGGACGGAACCGCAGGGGCCCCTGAGGCGGCGGCTCCCGCCTCGGGTCCCGACCCGGCCCCCGCCCGGGGTCTCACCGAACGGGAGGCGGAGGTGCTCGCCTACGAGGCACGAGCCTGGCCCGGACCCGGAGCCAAGGAACGCGCCATACGCGAGGACCTCCGGATGTCCCCCGTCCGCTACTACCAGCTCCTCAACGCCCTCATCGACGACCCGCGGGCCCTCCGCCACGCCCCCGGCACCGTCCACCGCCTCCAGCGGATCCGTACGGAGCGGCGCGCCCGGCGCTGAGGCCCAGTAGGGTCGGAGCCATGGGGAGCCAACCGGACAGCCTGCCGACGCCCGCCACCGAACCCGGCCGCGAGGGCCTCGCCGCCCTCCTGCGCGCACCACGCCGCGCCGTGATCGCCCTCGACTTCGACGGGACCCTCGCCGAGATCGTCCCCGACCCCGAACGCGCCCGCGCCCACCCCGGCGCCGTACCCGCCCTCGCCGCCCTCGCCCCCCAGGTCCGCTCCGTGGCCGTGATCACCGGCCGACCGGCCGGGGTCGCCGTCCGCTACGGCGGCTTCGCCGGGGTCCCGGGCCTCGAACACCTCACCGTCCTCGGCCACTACGGCGCCGAACGCTGGGACGCCCGCACCGGCACCGTCAGCGCCCCCGCCCCGCACCCCGGGGTCGCCGGCGCCCGCGCCGAGCTGCCGGGCCTCCTCGACTCCCTCGGCGCCTGGCAGGGCACCTGGACCGAGGAGAAGGGGCAGGCCGTCGCCGTCCACACCCGACGCGCCGCCGACCCCACCGCCGCCTTCGAAGCCCTCCGCGAACCCCTCGCACAGCTCGCCCGGCGCCACGGACTCATCGTCGAACCGGGCCGCGCCGTCCTGGAACTGCGACCCCCCGGCATGGACAAGGGCGTCGCCCTCGCGGAATACCTGACGGAGACCGGGGCCGGAGCCGTGCTCTACGCCGGGGACGACCTCGGCGACCTGGCCGCCTTCGCCGCCGTGGAGAAGCTCAGGGCGGACGGGCTGCCGGGACTGCTCGTGTGCAGCGGCTCCACCGAAGTCCCCGAACTGGCCGCCCGGGCCGACCTCGTCCTCGACGGCCCCGCCTCGGTCGTCACCTTCCTCGCCGCCCTCGCCGAAGCCACCACCACCTGACGGCGCCGCTCCACCCACGACCCCGCCTGCTCCGCACCCGGCGCGCCTCAAACGCCGGCGGGGGCGCCCATCAAGCCCGCGCGGCGTTTGAGCGCATCGGTGAGGTGCACCCGAGCTCGGACGGGCCCCCATCCCAGCCCCGCCGGCGTTTGAGGCGACCGGTGAGCCGCGCCCGAAGACGTGCAGGCCCCATCCCAGCCCCGCCGGCGTTCGAGGCGATCGGTGAGGCGCGCCCGAGCACGGACGGGACCACCACCCCCAGCCCCACCCCTCCGGGAAGCCTCGGCTCAGACCCCCGCCCCACCCACATCGCTCAGCTGCCGCTCGAACCACCGCACCGGCGGCCACCCCACCCCCGCCACGGCCAACCGCTTCGTCCGCTCGGCCCGCTCCGCCCCCGCCATCGACAGGGCCTCGTGCAGCGCCCCCGCGGTCTCCGACACGTCGAACGGGTTCACCCCGATCGCGTCCTCACCCAGCTCCGCCCACGCCCCCGCCTCCCGCGAGAGCACCAGCGCGCAACCGGCCTCCGACACCACGGGGATCTCCTTGGCGACCAGGTTCATGCCGTCCCGCACCGGGTTCACCAGGGCCACGTCCGCCATCCGGTACACCGCCAGCGAGCGCGCGAAATCGTCCTGCACCGCCACCAGCACCGGACGCCAGTCCGCCGTGCCGAACTCCTCGTTGATCTCCTCCGCCACCCGGGCCACCTCCGCCGTGTACTCCCGGTACACCGCGAGGTCCTGCCGCGACGGGTACGCCGAGGCCAGGTGCACCACCCGGCCCCGCCACTCCGGCCGCGTCACCAACAGCTCCCGGTAGGCCAGCAGCCCGCGCACGATGTTCTTCGACAGCTCGGTGCGGTCCACCCGCACCACCGTCAGCAGTCCTTCCGTCTCCGCCCGCAGCTGCGCCAGCCGGTCCTCGACCTCCGGCCGGTGGGCCAGCTCCCGCAGCTCCTCCCCGTCCACGCCCAGCGGGTACACCGCGAGCCGCGGCCCCTCCCCGGGCGGGAACCCGGCGGCCTCCGCGCACCCCCGGAAGTCCGCCGCCCACCGCTCCGTGTGGAAACCGAGCAGGTCCGCGCCGAGCATCCCCTCCAACAGCTCCCGGCCGATGTCGGCGGGCAGCATCGCGAAGACGCCCGGGGCCGCCCACGGGGTGTGGGTGAAGTGGGCCGTCCGCAGGTCCGGGCGCAGTGCGCGGAGCATGCCCGGCACCAGCGCCAGGTGGTAGTCCTGCACGAGGACCGCCGCCCCCGGCGCGGCCCGTTCCGCGAGGGCCTCCGCGAAGGCCCGGTTGTACGCCCGGTAGCCCGCCCACCGCTCCCGGAAGGCCGCGTCGAAGACCGGCTCCCGCGGCACCTCCCACAGGTGGTGGTGGAGGAACCACAGCACGGAGTTCGCGATGCCGTTGTACGCGGCGTCGTAGACCTCCCCGGGCACGTCGAGCATCAGCACCCCCGGCTCGGACTCCCCGCGCCGCACCGCCTCCCGGTCCGCCTCCGACAGGGCCGCGCACACCCACACCGCGTCCGGCCGGTCCCCGAGGGCGGCGGACAGCCCCGAGACCAGTCCGCCCCCGCCGCGCCGGGCGACGAGGGCTCCCTCCTCGGTCAGGGAGTAGGAGAGCGGGCCACGGTTCGCTGCGACGAGCACCTGGGAAGCCATGCGGCCAACCTAGCCCGGCCCACCCGGGCTCAAACGTCCCCCGGACGCGCCGAGCCCCATGTCACACGGACACCCGGTCCCCCGCCACGCCCCCGCGCGACGCCCCGCGCCGCGCCGCCCGAAGCCCCCCGCCCCGCCCGCTCAGGCCACGCGCCGGGCCCGGTACTCCTCGATCTCCCGCATCGGCGGCCGCTCCTCCGTGTCCACCGGGTACGTCCGCGGCTCGAAACCCGCCTCGCCCCGCTCGAACTGCACCAGCTCGGGCCGCACCAGATGGCCCCGCGACAGCCGGACCTGAGCCGTCCGGTAGATCGCCGCCGCCATCCGGCCCAACGCCCGGCCGTCCTGGTGCCGGTGCACCCGGACCCCCACGTCCACCTGCGCCAACGCGTCCAGACCCACCGTGTGCAGGGCGTCCACCAGCAGCCCCAGCTCCACCCCGTACCCCACCGGGAACGGCAGCCGCTCCAGCAGCGACCGGCGCACCGCGTACTCCCCGCCCAGCGGCTGCACGAACCCGGCCAACAACGGCCAGTGCAGGTTCAGCAGCGGTCGCGCCACCAACTCCGTCACCCGGCCGCCCTGTCCCGGGGCGCTGCCCAGCGGCCGGTCGTACATCGCCTTGACGAACTGCACCTCCGGATCGGTCAGCAGCGGACCCACGATCCCGGACACGAACGCCGCCTCGAAGTCCCGCAGGTCCGCGTCCACGAAGCAGACCACGTCCCCCGTGGTCACCAGCAGCGACCGCCACAGCACCTCGCCCTTGCCCGGCACCGCCGGGATACGCGGCAGCACCTCGTCCCGGTGCACCACCCGCGCCCCGGCCTTCGCCGCCACCTCCGCCGTCCGGTCCGTGGATCCCGAGTCCAGCACCACCAGCTCGTCCACCAGGGGCACCGGCAGCCCGTCCATCAGCTCCCGCCGGACGACCGCGACGATCTCCCCGACCGTCGCCTCCTCGTTCAGGGCCGGCAGCACCACGCTCACGGTGGTGCCCGAGGCCCGTTTGGCGGCCGCCAGACGGGCGAGCGGGCGGTCGGCCGCCGACCAGGACCGGCGGGCAAGCCAGCGCTCCACCTCTTCCAGCACGGTCAGCACTCCCTGTCTGCGTGGTCCGCGCCGCCCCGTCGAGCGCGGCGGTCCGCGAATTCCGTTGTTTCCATGGTCTGGGCGGGTGTTGAGGACAGGAATGTGACCCATCTCGCGGATCGGACGACTGTCTCAACCACCCCGCCCTTCGGTTACAGTCTTGAACAACGCGGACGACCATCGCATGTCGGGGTCGCTCCGCGCACAAACGCCCGGCCGCGCCCACGTGCTTCCGCCGGTGCCATACCGCTCATCCAGAGGGGCAGAGGGACACGGCCCGTTGAAGCCCCGGCAACCCTCCAGTCGGTTATCTCGCGCATCCGCAACATGCCCGCGAGGCCACCACCGGCTAGGGAAGGTGCCAATTCCGTCTCGTGGCGACGTACGCCACGGGGAAGATGAGGAGAAAGGGCCTCGCCATCATGGCTGCACAGACCGCCACCCGTACCCGGACCGACCTCGGCCCCGCCACCGGACTCTCCTGTCGCGAGTGCGGAACCCGCTTCGAACTCGGCCCGATCTTCGCCTGCGTCGAATGCTTCGGCCCCCTCGAAGTCGCCTACGAGCTGCCGCTCGGCGACCCGGAGGCCCTCCGCGCCCGCATCGAGTCCGGCCCGAACAACATCTGGCGCTACGCCCCGCTGCTGCCCGTCCCCGCGGACGTCGCCGACAAGCCCAGCCTGAACCCCGGCTTCACCAAGCTCGTGGACGCGCGGAACCTCGCCAAGGCCCTCGGGGTCACCGGCAAGCTCTACGTCAAGGACGACTCCGGCAACCCGACGCACTCCTTCAAGGACCGCGTCGTCGCCATCGCCGTCGAGGCCGCCCGCGCCTTCGGCTTCACCACCCTCTCCTGCTCCTCCACCGGCAACCTCGCCGGCGCCGTCGGCGCCGCCGCGGCCCGCGCCGGCTTCCGCTCCTGCGTGTTCATCCCGCACGACCTGGAGCAGGGCAAGGTCGTCATGGCCGGCGTCTACGGCGGCGACCTCGTCGGCATCGAGGGCAACTACGACGACGTCAACCGCTTCTGCTCCGAGCTCATCGGCGACCCGCTGGGCGAGGGCTGGGGCTTCGTCAACGTCAACCTCCGCCCCTACTACGGCGAGGGCTCCAAGACCCTGGCCTACGAGATCTGCGAGCAGCTCGGCTGGCAGCTGCCCGACCAGCTCGTCATCCCGATCGCCTCCGGCTCCCAGCTCACCAAGATCGACAAGGGCCTCCAGGAGCTGATCAAGCTCGGCCTGGTCGAGGACAAGCCCTACAAGATCTTCGGCGCCCAGGCCGAGGGCTGCTCCCCGGTCTCCACCGCCTTCAAGGCCGGCCACGACGTGGTCCGCCCGCAGAAGCCGAACACCATCGCCAAGTCCCTGGCCATCGGCAACCCGGCCGACGGCCCGTACGTCCTGGACATCGCCCGCCGCACCGGCGGCTTCGTCGAGGACGTGGACGACACGCAGGTGGTCGAGGCCATCAAGCTGCTGGCGCGGACGGAGGGCATCTTCGCCGAGACCGCGGGCGGCGTGACCGTCGGCGTCACCCGGAAGCTCATCGAGAACGGGCAGCTCGACCCGTCCCTCACCACCGTGGTCCTCAACACCGGCGACGGCCTGAAGACCCTGGAGGCGGTGTCCGGGGACACCGGCCAGACCGCCGTCATCCGCCCCAGCCTGGACGCGTTCCGCGCCGCCGGCCTCGCCTGACCATCCCCTCGCCCTCGCACCCGGAAGGCAGTTCCGCCATGAGCGTCACCGTCCGCATCCCCACCATCCTGCGCACCTACACCGGCGGCCAGGCCGAGGTCCCCGCCGAGGGCGCCACCCTCGCCGAGGTCATCGAGTCCCTGGAGGCGAGCCACCCGGGCATCGCCGCCCGCGTCCTGGACGACCAGGGCAAGCTGCGCCGGTTCGTGAACGTGTACGTGAACGACGACGACGTCCGCTTCGAGGGCGGCCTCGACGCGGCCACGCCGGAGGGTGCCGGCATCTCGATCATCCCCGCGGTCGCGGGCGGCTGCTGACCGCCGGGTCGTTGATCTCCGGGTCCGCCGATCCACGGATGTGCTGATCCATCGGTCCACCCCGGTCGGAAGCTCCGGTTCCGGAGATCTTCCGCCGGGAGGGCCGATTCGGAACCGATAGTTCGGAATTCTGAATTCCGAAACGGATCCCCTGTTTTTCCGGGCGTCACCCCTGATTACCCCCTCCGCCAGAAGCGGAGGGGGTAATTCTGCTTGGTTGGACGCGGTAGGGTTGGGGTAGCGCCCCCTCCCGGAGTGTGCCCCGGACATATGTAGGGGTCGGGTCAGGGGCGACATCGGGCCAATGTGCTTGTGGCATATGGGTCTTGGGCGTGTTTTGTCCCGTCCGAGTTGCCCGGGAGTCCTCCGAAAAAGCGGCGATTGTCGACATATCTTCCTGTCTTGATTTCTCAGCGGAATGACCTGTTGCAGACCGCGTTGGTGCAGATACATTCAGCCGCGGTCGACGCGTTCCGGCGCAAGTTCTGACCCGGGACCGCGGAGTGCGGCCCCGCGCAAGGGCCAGTAACAGGGGAGTTAGGCATGGCTCAGGGCACCGTCAAGTGGTTCAACGCGGAGAAGGGCTACGGCTTCATCGCGGTCGACGGTGGTGCGGACGTGTTCGTCCACTACAGCGCGATCCAGATGGACGGCTACCGCACCCTTGAAGAAGGTCAGCGAGTCGAGTTCGAGATCTCGCAGGGCCAGAAGGGTCCGCAGGCGGACATGGTCAAGCTCGCCAGCTGAGCTCGGCGCGATCGACCACTGACGCTTACGTCGCGAGGGGCCCGCATCCCACCAGGGAGCGGGCCCCTCGCGCATGCCCGGACCCTTCCCGACCGGGTCGCGGCCCGCCCGGATCCCTGTCCCCGCTTGGCTCATCCGTGAGAGCCGCTTGCACTCGGGTGGGTCGAGTGCTAATCATTGGCGTTAGCACTCTCCGGGTGAGAGTGATAAAGACGAGGATCGAGTCGGTGAGGCTCGCGGGCCCGGCGGGGCAAGGAACCGCCAGGTGCGCAGGCCGTCCGTCGCGGGCGCCAGACACGGTCCGGAGCAATCCACCCCAGTCCGGGAGGACCACTTCACATGGCCAAGATCATCGCGTTCGACGAGGAGGCCCGGCGCGGTCTCGAGCGCGGCATGAACCAGCTCGCCGACGCCGTCAAGGTCACCCTTGGCCCCAAGGGTCGCAACGTCGTCCTTGAGAAGAAGTGGGGCGCCCCCACGATCACCAACGATGGTGTGTCCATCGCCAAGGAGATCGAGCTGGAGGACCCGTACGAGAAGATCGGCGCCGAGCTGGTCAAGGAAGTCGCCAAGAAGACGGACGACGTCGCCGGTGACGGTACGACCACCGCGACCGTCCTGGCGCAGGCGCTGGTCCGCGAGGGCCTGCGCAACGTCGCCGCCGGCGCCAACCCGATGGCCCTCAAGCGCGGCATCGAGAAGGCCGTCGAGGCCGTCTCCGGCGCCCTGCTGGAGCAGGCGAAGGATGTCGAGACCAAGGAGCAGATCGCTTCCACGGCCTCCATCTCCGCCGCCGACACCCAGATCGGCGAGCTCATCGCCGAGGCCATGGACAAGGTCGGCAAGGAAGGCGTCATCACCGTCGAGGAGTCGCAGACCTTCGGTCTGGAGCTCGAGCTCACCGAGGGCATGCGCTTCGACAAGGGCTACATCTCGGCGTACTTCGCCACCGACATGGAGCGTATGGAGGCGTCCCTGGACGACCCGTACATCCTCATCGTCAACTCCAAGGTCAGCAACGTGAAGGACCTCCTTCCGCTGCTGGAGAAGGTCATGCAGTCCGGCAAGCCGCTGCTGATCATCGCCGAGGACGTCGAGGGCGAGGCCCTGTCGACCCTGGTCGTCAACAAGATCCGTGGCACCTTCAAGTCCGTGGCCGTCAAGGCCCCGGGCTTCGGTGACCGCCGCAAGGCCATGCTCGGCGACATCGCCATCCTCACCGGTGGCACCGTCATCTCCGAGGAGGTCGGCCTCAAGCTGGAGAACGCGGGCCTCGACCTGCTGGGCCGCGCCCGCAAGGTCGTCATCACCAAGGACGAGACCACCATCGTCGACGGTGCCGGTGACAGCGACCAGGTCGCCGGTCGCGTGAACCAGATCCGCGCCGAGATCGAGAACTCCGACTCGGACTACGACCGCGAGAAGCTCCAGGAGCGCCTGGCGAAGCTCGCGGGCGGCGTGGCCGTCATCAAGGCCGGTGCCGCCACCGAGGTGGAGCTCAAGGAGCGCAAGCACCGCATCGAGGACGCCGTCCGCAACGCGAAGGCCGCCGTCGAGGAGGGCATCGTCGCCGGTGGTGGCGTGGCCCTGCTGCAGGCCACCCAGGTCTTCGAGAAGCTGGAGCTGGAAGGCGACGAGGCCACCGGTGCCGCCGCCGTCAAGCTGGCCCTCGAAGCCCCGCTGAAGCAGATCGCCGTCAACGCCGGCCTCGAGGGTGGCGTCGTGGTGGAGAAGGTCCGCAACCTCACCCCGGGTCACGGCCTCAACGCCGCCACCGGCGAGTACGTGGACCTCATCGCCGAGGGCATCATCGACCCGGCGAAGGTCACGCGCTCCGCGCTGCAGAACGCGGCCTCCATCGCCGCGCTGTTCCTCACCACCGAGGCCGTCATCGCCGACAAGCCGGAGAAGGCCGCCGCCGCTCCGGGCGGCATGCCCGGCGGTGACATGGACTTCTGATCGGCCCCACCGGCTGATCGGCTGTTCTCCGGGCCCGCACCCGCGGACCCACCGAGGGCGGCACCCCATCCCGGGGTGCCGCCCTCGGGCGTTTCCGGGTGCGGACGTTTCCGGGTGCCGACGTGATCCCCCCGGGGGTGCGGGCCGTGACCCCTTGCACCCGGGGCGCAGCACCGGCACGGGATCGCTGCGCCGCTCCTTCGAACGTGGGACGCTGGACCCCGAGCGGCGACCGTCCCGCCGCACCGCCGATCTGAGCTCCCGCACATGGGCCACAGGAGAGGGGACCCGCGATGACCGCTGCGATGGTCGAAGGCGACCACGGCTCCGACGGTCTGCCGTGGGACTACCTGCTGCAGAGCTGGCGCGAACTGGACGTGCCGGAGGGCTGGCGCGCCGAGATCGACGAAGGACGGATCACGTTGGTACCGCCTCCCCACCGACACCACAACAGCATCGCCGCCCGCCTCCAGCGCGCGCTCTACGGCGTCATGCCCCCGGAGTGGGACTGCTACCAGACCCTGGGCATCGAGGTGGCCCGACTCGGCAAGCTGTACGTCCCCGGCCTCGTGGTGATGCCCACGGACGTGGTCGACGACGTGGATCCCGAAGTCAGCGCCCCCGTGGACGCCGCCGAAGCACTGCTCATCGTGGAGATCACCTCCAAGGGCAACGCGGAGGACGACCGAAAGAAGAAGCTCTGGGCCTACGCGCACGCCCCGGTGCCGGTCTACCTCCTGGTGGACCGCTTCGACCCGACCGGGCCGACCGTCACCCTCTACACCGGGCCGGAGAACGGTGCGTACAAGCACGCCGAGCGGGCCGCCTTCGGCGACCCGCTCGTGCTGCCCGAGCCCTTCTCGCTGGAGGTGGACTCCGCCGGGTTCCCCCGGTGAACCGTCAGGTCAGGGCGGGTTCCTTCGAGGCGGGGCCCGTCGTGCCCGGCGCGCCCGGGCCGTCGGAGGCGGGGGCGTCCTTCGCGGCGGGGGTCGGGTCGTCGCCCGTGTTGAACTCCGTGAGCATCTCCGGGGTGAAGCCGAAGAAGTACGTGGCCAGGAAGCCGACCAGGTAGCCGACGAGCAGGCCGCCCGCGTAGATCGCGACGGTGGTCAGCAGCGAACCGGAGCCGTCCAACAGCGGGAACAGCGCCCAGCCCGAGGGGCCGATGGCGGTGGAGCCGAAGGCGTCACCGAGCTGGTTGAAGAGGCCGACGAAGGCCCCGCCGGCCGCGCCGCCCACGCAGGCGGTGACGAAGGGGCGGCCCAGCGGCAACGAGACCCCGTAGATCAGCGGTTCGCCGACGCCCAGGAATCCGGCCGGGAGCGCGGACTTGATCGTGGCGCGCAGCGAGCCGTTGCGGGGGAGCTTGAAGTAGACGGCCACGGCCGCGCCGACCTGGCCCGCGCCCGCCATCGCCAGGATCGGCAGGAGCACGGTGTAGCCCTGCTGCTCGATGAGGGTGGTGTGGATCGGGATCAGCGCCTGGTGCAGGCCGAGCATGACCAGGGGGAGGAACAGCCCGCCGAGGACCAGCCCGGCGAAGGAGCCACCGGTGTCGAGCAGCCAGTTCGCGAAGTCGCCGATGGCCTGCGAGACCTCACCGGCCAGGAACATCAGGCCGAAGATCGTGACGAGCCCGGAGATCAGCACCGTGAGGGTGGGGGTGACCAGGACGTCCAGGGCTTCGGGGACCCAGCGGCGACACCACTTCTCCACGTACACCGCGAGCAGCGCCGCGGCGAGCGCGCCCAGCACACCGCCCTGGCCGGGGGAGAGCGCCAGCCCGAAGGCGGTGATCTTGGCGACCCCGGGGAAGACGATGATCGCCGCCACCGCACCGCCCAGGATGGGCGTCCCGCCGAACTCCTTGGCCGTGTTGTAGCCGACGAACACCGCGATCAGCGACATGAACCCGGAGGCCATCGCGGCGAGTGCGGGCACCAGGGCGGGGGCCCAGCCGAGGTTCGTGAGCAGGCCGTTGAGGCCGGCGATGATGCCGCAGCCGATGAGGGCCGGGATCAGCGGGACGAAGATGTTCGCGATCCGGCGCAGGAACAGCTTGAACGGGGTGGCGTTCTTCGCCTTCTGGGCCTGCTTGATCGCGGCGCCCTGGGCGGCGAGTTCCTCGGCACCGGCGGCCTGACCCGGGGCGCTCCCGGCCGTGGGGGCGGCGGCGGGGGCGGCGGCTCGGGCCTCGGCGACCAGGGCCTCGAACTCGGGGGTGACCCGGGCGACGGTGCCCGGGCCCAGCACGATCTGGTACGTGTCGTCCTCGACCACGCCCATGACGGCCGGAACGGCCTTGAGGGCCTCGTCCTGCACGAGCGAGCGGTCGCGCAGTCCGATCCGGAGCCGGGTCATGCAGTGGGCGATGGAGGTGATGTTGGACGGGCCGCCGACGAGCGGAAGGATCGCGGCGGCGGTGGCGCGGTTCTTGTCTGTGGCCATGGTGAGTGCCTTGCTTTGGGGGTGCGGGCAGATCGGGTGGCTGGGCGGGGACGGTCGGGGCTGGGGCTGGGTGGTGGGTGATCGTGCAATGTCACGTGCGGTGTTGCACGGTGACGTGCGACGTCGTACGCGGTGAGCGGGTCGTGCGGGTGGGGCAGGTCGGTGGGGCGTACGGGTCAGGGGGCCGCGGTCAGTGCGGCGCGCAGGTGGCCCTCGGACTCGGTGAGGAGTCGGGCGGCGGTGGCGGCGTCCACGCGTGCGAGGAGGACGAGGATGGCCTGCTTGACCTCGCCGCCGGTGGCGGTGAGCGCCGCCTCGATCTCCTGGTCGGGGGCGTCGGTGGCGAGGGCCACGATCCGCCGGGACCGGGCGCGCAGCTTCTCGTTGGAGGCCCGCAGGTCCACCATCAGGTTCCCGTAGGTCTTGCCCAGCCGGATCATCGTGAGCGTCGAGATCAGGTTGAGGACCAGCTTCTGCGCGGTGCCCGCCTTGAGTCGGGTGGAGCCGGTGAGGAGTTCGGGTCCGACCACGACCTCGATGCCGTGTTCCGCGGCGGCGGCCAGGGCGCTGTCGGCGTTGCAGGACAGGCCGACGGTGAGGGCGCCGCGGTCGCGGGCGAAGGCGACGGCTCGGATGGCGTAGGGGGTGCGTCCGGAGGCGGAGATGCCGATGACGGTGTCGGCCTCGGTGAGGCCGAGGGCGGTCAGGTCGGCGGCGGCCAGCTCCGGGGAGTCCTCGGCGCCCTCGACGGCCTTGACCATGGCGGAGGGGCCGCCCGCGATGAGGCCGATGACCTGCGCGGGGTCGGTGTTGAAGGTGGGCGGGCATTCGCTGGCGTCGAGGACGCCCATGCGGCCGGCGGTGCCCGCGCCCGCGTAGACGAGGCGTCCGCCGCGGGCCATCCGGGCGGCGATGGCGTCGATGGCGGCGGCGATCTCGGGGAGCCGTTCGGCCACGGCGGCGGGGACGGTGGCGTCCTCGGCGTTCATGGCGCGGGCGATGTCGAGGGTGGACTGCCGGTCGATCTCGGCGAGTTCGGGGCGGAACGCCTCGGTGGTCAGGGTGTCGAGCTGGGCGCGGAGTTCGGCGTACATGGCGGTGCTCGTTCCTAGCGTGCGGAGTGGCGGGGGATGAGGGCTTGGTAGGAGGCGGTCAGGGCGGGGGCGGCGGTCTCGTGGGTGCGCTGGGCCACGCCGACGAACAAGCAGTCCACGACGAGGAGTTGGCTGGTGCGGCTGGACATGGCGGCGGGGCGGAGGGTGCTTTCGCGGGCGGCGGAGGTGGCCAGGACCAGGTCGGCGTGGCGGGTGACGGGGCTGTCGGGGCGGCTGGTGACGGCGAGGGTGGTGGCTCCGCGTTCGAAGGCGGCGCGCAGGGGGTCGATGACGTCGCCGGTGGTGCCGGAGTGGGTGACGGCCACGGCGACGTCGCCGGGTCGCAGTTGCACGGCGTTGGTCATGGCGAGGTGGGGGTCGCTGTGGGCGTGGGCGACGAGGCCGATGCGGAGGAGCTTCTGGGCCAGGTCCTGGGCGACGAGCGCGGAGGCGCCGACGCCGTAGATGTCGGTGCGGCGGGCGCCGGCGAGGGCGGTGACGGCGGCGTCGAGGGCGGCGAGGTCGAGTCCGGCGGCGGTGTCGGCGAGGGTGGCGCGTTCCTCGGCGGCGAGTTTGGCGACCACGTCGGCGAGGGGGTCGTCGACGGTGATGTCGGCGGTGACGGCGGGGGTGGAGTCGGCGTCCTGGCGGGCGGCGAGGGCGGCGAGGGCGAGCCGGAGTTCCTTGTAGCCGGGGTAGCCGAGGATCCGGGCGGTGCGGACGACGGTGGCCTCGCTGGTGCCGGTGTGTTCGGCGAGGGCGGTGACGGTGAGGGTGGCGCAGCCGGCGGGGTCGGCGGCCAGGGCCTCGGCCACGCTCTGCATGGAGCGGGTCATGGAGGGGGCGAGGCTGCGGATCCGGGCCTGGAGGGCGGCGGGGGCCGTGGGCGCCGGGGTGGCGAGGGGGGCGGGGGTCGCCCCGGCGACATCCGTGAAAGTTTTCTTCTGCTGCGTGCTCACGTGATGAAAGATATTTTCAGAGGCGGGTGGGGGTCAACGGTCGTCGGTCATCGGATCCGCGTGTCGTTCCCGGGGGGAACGGGGGTCCTTCGCCACTTGACTCCGTTCGGGCCACAATGGCCGCATGGACCACGCGACCCCCTTGACCCCGTTGGAGAAGGCGCTTCACGCCGCCCGTGCCCTGGTGCTCGCCGATCTCGTCGCGGGCGAGGTCGCAGATGCCTCTGTCGTCTCGCTGGTCGAGGATTCGGTGGAACACCGCCGCTGGTGGGTGGAACAGTGGCCCGAGGGCATCGACTACCTGCCCGGCCTGGTCGCCCAGGACGTGCAGGACGCCCTGTTGGAGAAGTACGGCCGCTGGCCGCTGTGCCCGGTGTGCGGGCACGGTGATCCGCACGCGTTGGACGTGGAGCCGGAGCTGGGCCCCGATCCGCACTGGGTGTGCGGCAAGGCGGGGGTGAAGGTCGCTTCGGTGGGGATGTTGGGAGGGGTGTTCGGCCGGTGAGGGTGCGGTGACGCCGTGACGCTGTACATCGACGCGCCGACCTGGCCGGGGCACGGCCGGATGTGGTCGCACCTGGTCAGCGACGTGTCCTTCGAGGAGCTGCACGCCTTCGCGGCGGCGCTGGGGGCTCCGCCGCGGGCCTTCGACGGGGACCACTACGACCTGCCCGAGGAGCGGTACGCGGACGCCGTGGCCGCCGGAGCGGTGCCGGTCGGGAGCAAGGAGCTGCTGCGGCGGCTGACCGGGGCCGGACTGCGGCGCCCGAAGGGCCGCCGGGCCGAGGGCCTGCCGGTGCCACGGGGAGCGGACGGGACCTGAGGGAGGGGAACGGCGACGGGCGGGGTGCCGGAGCACCCCGCCCGTTCACGTGTCACGGTGCACTGTCACCGTTCACGCTGCCGTGTCACCTGTCACGCTGCGGCGCCACCGGTCACCGGCCGCCGATCGCCGGTCATCGCTCGCCCGGCACGGCTCCCGTGGCTCCCGCCGGTGCGGGTGCGGCCGCCGGTGCCGGTTCCGACAGGGGGGCGGGTACGGTCGCCGTCCGGTCGCCGGGAGAGGCGGTCACCAGCTTCGTACGCGACGGGCCGCGGCCGTGCCGGTCCCAGCGCAGGGCGAGGGCGGTCAGTCCCAGGGCCGTGACGGTCATCGCGGCGCCCGCCCAGGCGGTGGCGGAGAAGCCGAGCCCGGCGTCGATGACCGTACCGCCGAGCCAGGGGCCGCCGGTGTTGCCGAGGTTGAAGGCGGCCGTGGTGGTGGCCCCGGCGAGGGTGGGGGCGGCGCCGGCCACATTGAACATGCGGGCGTTCAGGGCGGGGGCGGTGAAGAAGGCCGAGACGCCCAGCAGGAAGGAGAGCAGCACGGCGGCCACCGCGTACTGCCCGAGCACGGCCAGGACGGCGAGGAAGACGGTGGAGGCCGTGATGCCCCACAGCATCACCCCGAACAGGTGGGCGTCGGCGACCCGGCCGCCGATCGTGGTGCCGACGAGCGCGCCGAGCCCGAAGAGGCCGAGGACCCACGGCACCCAGGCCGAGTCCAGCCCGGCCACGTCGGTGAGCAGCGGGGCGAGGTAGCTGAAGGCGCAGAAGACGCCGCCCGCGGCGAGCGCCGTCACGGCGATCGCCACCCACACCTGTCGGTCCCGGTAGATCCGCAGCTCGCGGGCGATGCTGGGCTTCTCCGCGGGCAGCGGGATGGGCGGGATCCGCAGCAGCAGGCCGACGAGGGCGATCGCGGAGGCGGCGGCCACGGCCCAGAAGGCCGAGCGCCAGCCCCAGTACTCGCCGAGGAAGGCGCCCGCGGGCACGCCGAGCACGTTGGCGATGGACAGTCCGCCGATCATGACGGCCATGGCGCGGGCCCGGGCGTCGGCGGGAACCATGGCGATGGCCACGGCCGCGCCCACCGCCCAGAACCCGGCGCAGGCCAGTGCGGCGACCACGCGCGAGGCGAAGAGGAGCTCGTAGCTGGGGGCGAGGGCGCCGGCGACCTGTCCGAGCCCGAAGAGGGTGATCAGGGCGACGAGGGTGGTGCGGCGGGGGAGCCGCAGGGTGGCCACGGCGAGCAGCGGTGCGCCGATGACCATGCCGACCGCGAAGGCGGATATGAGCAGTCCGGCTCTCGGGATGCTGACGCCCATGTCCTCGGCGATGGGCGGGAGCAGCCCGGAGAGCATGAACTCGCTCGTGCCGAGTGCGAAGACGGACAGGCCGAGGACGTAGACGGCGACGGGCATACGGGGACGTTCGGCGGCTGTGGGCATGAAACGGATCAACCGGTCCGGGTCCGCTCCCATTCCCGGAATCCGGTCTTCCGCCCGGGATCCGTCAGGTCCGTGCCCGGATGTTTCCGCAGGGTGGCGGGGGTGTGGCGGCGGTTCGGCGAGGGGGTGACGGGAGGCCCGGAGGGCTTGACGGGCGGCTGCTGTCTTCTGCCCCGGGTGGCGGTTCCGGAGGGCGGCGGTTTCAGAGGGTGGCGAGTTCGGCGGTGAGGTTGCGGCGGGCCACGGCCTCCCAGTGCGCGGTGCCGTAGGGGGTGCGGTAGAGCCGGGGCAGGTCGAGGAGCTGCCGCAGCACGGCGGCGCGGCCCTCCTTGAAGAGGTGCTCGGGCACGAAGGAGTACTCCTCCCGGACGGCGGCCACGTACGCGGCGTAGGCGTCGGGGCCGCCCGCGAGCACGGCGAGGTCGGCGTCGCAGAGGACCTCGCCGTTGGTGTCCCCGGGGGCCGGGTCGTGGGTGACGGTGAGCCGGACCAGGCGGGCCACCTCGGCGGTACGGGCCGGGGAGACGCCCAGCTCGGCGAGGGCGCGTTCGGCGAGGGCGGCGCTGCGCTCCTCGTTCTCGGAGCGGTCGGGCCGGTAGACGGCGTCGTGGAACCAGGCGGCGAGCCGGACCGCGGCCGGGTCGGCGGCGTACGCGGCCAGGGTGTCGACGTGATCGAGTACCACCGCAAGGTGCAATGTGGTGTGGTACCGCCGCTGCGGCTCGGCCCAGGCGCCGAGCAGCCGTGCCGCGTACGGGGCGGGGTCCGGGTCCGCCGCCCCGGCCGGGGCGTCCTGGCGGGCGGCGGTGACGGTCTCGTGCCAGCGGGCGGTGAGCCGCTCGGTGTCGGTCAGCATGGCGCCATTCTGCTGGGGCTCCGGGCGGGCGCGGTGGGGGGCGGGTGGCGGTGGCGTGAATGTGCTGGTGGAACGCCCGGCCGCGCCCGTACCCTGTAATTGGACTAGACCTATTTTCCATACCAGCAGCTAACCGGGCTTTCTGGTTTAACGAGCATCTTTCGAGCAATCCGAAGGGATGACGCCACATGAGCAACCGTGCAGTCCTGGAGGTGATCGCCCTCAACGCCGAGGACGCGATCGCGGCCCAGGCCGGTGGGGCGGACCGTCTGGAACTGGTCACCGACATGGCGGCGGACGGTCTGACCCCGCCCCGGGAGACCTTCGCGGAGATCCGGGCGGCCGTCGACATCCCGCTGCGCGTCATGCTCCGTGCGGCCGACGGCTTCGCGGCGGGCGGCCCCGCCGCCCTGGAGGCGCTCGTGGCCTCGGCACGGGCGCTGCGCGCGGAGGGCGCTGAGGAGTTCGTCCTCGGCTTCCTCACCCCGGACGGCTCCCCCGACCTCGCGGCCGTCGAGGTGCTCGCGGCCGAGCTCACCGGCTGCCGCTGGACCTTCCACCGCGCCATCGACCGGGCCGCCGACCGCGACCAGCTGCGGAAGGCCCTGAAGGAGTTCGCGGACCTCGACACCTACCTGACCGCCGGTTCGGCCTCCGGGGTCGACGACGGCCTGCCCGTCCTGCTCGCCGAGGCGGCCCGGCGCGGCGAGCCCGGCTACGAGCCGCAGATCCTCGTCGGCGGCGGCCTGCGCCTCGACCACCTGCCGGCCCTGCGCGCCGCGGGCGTCGACGCCTTCCACATCGGCGGCGCCGCCCGCCCCGACGGCTGGGACCACCCCGTCTCGGCCGCCGCGGTCGGGGAGTGGCGCGCGGCCCTGTCCTGACCGTGGCGCGGGGCCGGGTGGCCGACCCGGCCGTTCGGCCCGGCGGAAACCGGCCCCGCCGGTGAGCGGGGCGCGCGAGCGCGGGGCGCGGGAGTGTGGGGGCGGAGCCCCGACGGGGGGCCGCGCCGGCGGCCCACCGGGACGGCCCGCCCCGCTCCGGGGCACCGCGTACCGGTCAGGCGGGCAGCGCTCCCGGCAGCGCTCCCGGCAGTGCCTCCCGGTGCAGCACCGTGAGTCCGGACACGGCCCTGGTCAGGCAGACGTACAGCCGTCGCAGTCCGGTCCGCTCGTCCGGTTCCGCGGCCACGACCGCCGCGGGCTCGTCGAGGACCACGTAGTCGTACTCCAGGCCCTTGGCCAGCGAGGCGGGCACCAGCGTCAGTCGCGCCTCGACGGTGGTCTCCTCGCCGGGCGCCAGGTACGGCAGCCCGGCCTCCCGGAGCGCGTCGGACAGCTCCGGCAGCCGCGGGTCCGCAGCGATCAGGCCGATCGACCCCTCGTGCCGCAGCGCCTCCCGGCAGGCCGCGACCACGGCCCCGGTCAGCGCCGCCGTCCCGTCGACCGTCCCGTCGGCCTCCGCACCGGTCTGCGGGTCGGTCCGCGGGGCGGCCTCCGCGCCGGTCTGCGGGTCCGGGACCCGGATCACGGCCAGGGAGCCCGGTGCCTCACGGACCGAGGACACGGGGGCCAGCCCCGGTGAGATCTCCGGGAGCAGGCGGGAGGCGTACGCGATCACCTCGCGCGGCACGCGGAAGCCCGCGGTCAGCTCCTCCACGGCCGCCTCCGGCTTGCCGAGGTGGGTCAGGGCCTCGGACCAGCTGCGGGTGGCCCACGGGGTGGTGCCCTGGGCGAGGTCGCCCAGCACCGTCGCGGAGCCGGTGGTGCAGCGCCGGCCGACGGCCCGGTACTGCATGGGGGAGAGGTCCTGGGCCTCGTCGAGCACCACGTGGCCCAGGGAGTGCGTGCGCTCGATCAGGTCGGTGGCCTCGTCGATGAGGACCAGGTCGGCCGCGGACCACTTCGCGGACTTCGTGCTGCGGTAGGGCTTCGCCCACAGCAGCAGCTCCTGCTCCTCGGCGGTGAGCACGCCCTCGGCGTGCGCGGCGAGGAACGCGGCGTCCGACAGCAGCCGCAGCACCAGCTTGGCCGGGTCCACCGCCGGCCAGACGGCCTTGACCGCCGCCTTCACCGCGGGGTTGCGGGCCACGGCGTCCTGCACGCGGTCGTCGGGCGCCTCGCCGGCCTGCTCCATCCGGACCAGGACGGTGTGGGCGATCCGCTGAGGCAGGGCCGCGAGGGCGGCCCCGTACCGCATGTCGCGGGCGAGGAGTTCGGTCACGATCTCCTCCAGTTCGTACGCGGGCACCCGCCAGCGCCGTGAACCGCGGACCACGACCAGCGGCTCGCTGGGCAGGGTGACATGTGACCGTACGGCGTGACGCAGCACATCGGCCATGCGCGCGTCCCCCTTGACCACCGCGGTCGCCGCGCTGTCGGCGCCCCGCACCTCCAGGCCCGGCCGGGCCACCAGGTCGTCCACCGTGGCCTGCTTCACCTCCAGCTCGCCCAGGGCCGGCAGCACCTGCTCGATGTAGTGGAGGAAGGACCGGTTGGGGCCGATGACCAGGGTGCCGGTGCGCGCCAGCCGCTCCCGGTGCGCGTACAGCAGGTACGCGACCCGGTGCAGGCCCACGGCCGTCTTCCCGGTGCCGGGTCCGCCCTGCACGCAGACGGAACCGGACAGCCCGGACCGGACGATCTCGTCCTGCTCGGGTTGGATGGTGGCGACGATGTCCCGCATGGGGCCGACGCGCGGCCGCTCGATCTCCTGCTGGAGCAGCTTGCTGACCGCGGCGGCCTCCTCCGGGTCGGAGAGGTGCTCGTCCTCGTAGGCGGTGAGCTCGCCGCCCGTGTACCCGAACCGGCGGCGCAGGGCCACGTCCTGCGGGTCCTTCTTGGAGGCCCGGTAGAAGGGCTGGGACACCGGGGCGCGCCAGTCGATGACCATCGGGTCGCCCTCGGCGTCGTGGACGTGGCGGCGGCCGATGTAGAACTGCTCGCCGCCGGCCCCTTCCGCACGGTCGGCGCCCGGCGCGTGCAGGTAGTCCAGGCGACCGAAGAAGAGGGGGGTGTGGGAGAGGTCCGCGAGCGCCTTGATGCGGTCGTCGATCTGGGCCTGGAGGACGAGGGAGTTGACCCAGTTCGCGGTGACGTCCCGGATGTCCAGGGACTCCACGTCCTCGCGCATGGCCCGCAACGCGGACCGGGAGGCGGCGAGGTGGGAGCGTTCCCGGGCGAGCGGCCCGTCGGGATCCGCCGCGGTCGTGGTTCCGGTCTCGGTGCCGAGCGGCTCGGCGCCCGGCGTCGCCGTCCCGGCGGTCTCGGCGGCGGGGAGCGGTTCGGGCGAGGGGTCGGTGCGGGCGTGCGCGGGCACGGTACGGCCTCCTGCTGGGGGATCAGTCCTTCGGGCAGCGACAGGCACCCCCCGGTTTCCGACCGGGCGGCGGCTCTCCCCAGCGGTGCGGCGGGAGGCGGGCAAGAGCGAAGAGTGTAGTCAGCGGGCCGGGCGGGCGCGAACGGGTTTCGCGGCCCCGGGCCGCCCCCGCCGGCCCGGCCGTCGTTCCTCTGCCGTTCCTCCGCCGCGCCGGCTCGTCGTGGTGGCGGGACACCGTTCGGGCTCAGGGTCGGGCCCGTGCCGGACGCCTCGGGAAATCCCTGGTCAGCCGCTGGGCCGTCCGGAGGTATCAGGGACGGCATGGGACTTTCGACGGGGTGCCTCAGGGATTTCCTGCGTCCTGAGGAGGACCCCGGGGCCGCGCAGGTTCCCTCCCGAGAGCGATGTGATATCCGGGGCGAAATCGGACCATGGATCCATGAGCACCGCAGCCTTCACTCCGGTCCAGGGCGGCCGCACCCGCGGCGCCACCGCCTCCTCCCACACCACCCCCCACCCCACCTCCCCCCACCCCTCTCACGACACCCACGACTCCCGCCCGGCCGCGCACGGGGCGGGTACCCCGAGGTCCGCCACCCGCTCCCGGGCCGCCGCGGGCGGCCGGGACCGCCACCGCCTCGGCGGTGCGCTGCGCGCCGCGAAGGTCTTCACGGCGGCCGCGTTCAGCGTGGCGATACTCGGCGAGTACGGCGAGGAAGCCGGCATACGCCGGCACTGAACGGCCGCCCCCGAGCAGGGCCGTTCAGGATCCGCCCGGCCCGGGGGATCACCCCTCGGACCGCCGCCGCGAGCGGGGCGGGCGATCCACTAGGGTCACGCGCGTGACCCGGAGCCGCCTCCCCATCCGTTCGCCGCTGCCCCTCAGGGCCGTGCCTGCGGTCGGAGCGCTGCTCGCCCTGACCGTGCTGCACTGCGCCCAGCGGGTTCCGGTACCGACCCCGCTGGCGGGTGCCGCCGGCGCGGGGGCCGGCGGGTACGGGCTGCCCGGTGTGGCCTGGCAGCCCCCGGCGGGTTCGCCGCCGTTCTCCGCGATCCTGTTCCTCCCGGCGACCTGGCTGCCCGCGGGCGCCCTGCGGCCGGCGATCGCCCTCAGTGTGGCCGGGCTCCTCGCGCTGTTGCTCCACCTGGCCCGGCGGGTGCCGAGGCCGGGGCCGGTGCTGGCCGTCACCGCGGCCGGGCTGCTGTCGGAGACGGTGACGGGGGCTCCGTTGCCCGGTCCCGCGATCCTCGCGTTGGCCTGTCTGGTCCTGTGGGACCTGGGGCGGGTCGAGGGCGCCCTCGGGAAGGGCTTCGCGCTGGGGGTGGCGGCGGGCTGTGTCCTCAGCCCCGCCCTGTTCCTGTTGCACTGTCTGGTCACGGGGCGGATCCGGACGGCCCTGACGGGGCTCGGGGCCTTCGCGGGCACCGTGGCCCTGGGCGCTCTCGTGCTGCCCGAGGCCAGCGGCCGGTTCTGGGCCCGGGACCTGACGGAGTCCCTGCTCGCGGCCCGGCCCTGGCAGCCGGATCCGGAGCGGTGGCTCCAGGCCCTGTACTCCCCGTACCCGCTGCTGGTCCTGGCGTTGCTCGCGGCAGCCGTGAGGAGGCCCGATCCGGAGGCCGGTCCCCCGACCGGTCCCGGGGCCGGTCGGGGTGGCGCGGAGGGCCGGGTCGCGGCCGGGGTGCCGGCGGGAGCGGTACCGCTCCAGCGCCGCCGCACGCCGCGGCCGTACCAGGAGCAGCAGGAGCTGCAGGGGCAGCAGCCGGGGCGGGGTGCCCTTCCGCACCGCTCCGTCCGGTCGGTGCCGGCCGCCCGGCCGGGTGGGGTGGGGCGGGCGCGGCGGGCCGTGCGGGGCGGTGCGGGAGGGGCGGATCAGCCGCCGGACAGGAGCTCGTCCGCGTCGACGATCCGGTAGGCGTAGCCCTGCTCGGCGAGGAAGCGCTGCCGGTGGGCGGCGAAGTCCTGGTCGATGGTGTCGCGGGCGACCACCGAGTAGAAGCGGGCCTCGTGTCCGTCGGCCTTCGGGCGGAGCACCCGGCCGAGGCGCTGGGCCTCCTCCTGGCGTGAGCCGAAGGTGCCCGAGACCTGGATGGCGACGGTGGCCTCGGGGAGGTCGATGGAGAAGTTGGCGACCTTCGAGACCACCAGCACGCTGATCTCGCCCTCCCGGAAGGCGTCGAAGAGCTTCTCGCGCTGGGCGTTGGAGGTCTCGCCCTTGATGACGGGGGCGTCCAGGTGCTCGCCGAGTTCGTCGAGCTGGTCGATGTACTGGCCGATGACCAGGGTCTGTTCGCCCTGGTGCTTGCGGACCAGGGCCTCGGTCACCTTCCGCTTGGTGGCGGTCGTCGCGCAGAAGCGGTACTTCTCCTCCGTTTCGGCGGTGGCGTAGGCGAGGCGTTCGCTCTCGGTGAGGTTGACGCGGACTTCCACGCAGTCGGCGGGCGCGATGTAGCCCTGTGCCTCGATCTCCTTCCAGGGGGCGTCGAAGCGCTTGGGCCCGATCAGGGAGAACACGTCGGATTCGCGGCCGTCCTCGCGGACGAGGGTGGCGGTCAGGCCGAGGCGCCGTCGGGCCTGGAGGTCGGCGGTGAACTTGAACACCGGGGCGGGCAGGAGGTGCACCTCGTCGTAGACGACCAGGCCCCAGTCCCGGGAGTCGAAGAGTTCCAGGTGGGGGTAGATGCCCTTCCGCTTCGTCGTCAGCACCTGGTAGGTGGCGATGGTGACGGGGCGGATCTCCTTCTTGGTGCCGCTGTACTCGCCGATCTCGTCCTCGGTGAGGGTGGTGCGCTTGACGAGTTCGTGCTTCCACTGGCGGGCGGAGACGGTGTTCGTGACGAGGATCAGGGTGGTCGCCTTGGCCTCGGCCATGGCGCCGGCGCCGACCAGCGTCTTGCCGGCGCCGCAGGGCAGGACGACCACGCCGGAGCCGCCGTGCCAGAAGCCGTCCACGGCCTGCCGCTGGTAGGGGCGGAGCTTCCAGCCGTCTTCGAGCAGGTCGATGGGGTGGGCCTCGCCGTCCACGTATCCTGCGAGGTCCTCGGCGGGCCAGCCCAGCTTGAGGAGGGTCTGCTTGATCTGGCCGCGTTCCGAGGGGTGCACGGCCACGGTGTCGGCGTCGATGCGGGCGCCGACCAGCGGGGCGATCCGCTTGGACCGCAGGATCTCCTCCAGGACCGGCCGGTCGGTGGAGGTCAGCACCAGCCCGTGGGTGGGGTGTTTGCTGAGGGTGAGGCGCCCGTACCGGTCCATGGTCTCGGCCACGTCCACGAGCAGGGCGTGCGGGACGGGGTAGCGGGAGTACTCGACGAGGGCGTCCACGACCTGCTCGGCGTCGTGTCCGGCGGCGCGGGCGTTCCACAGGCCCAGCGGGGTGAGCCGGTAGGTGTGGATGTGCTCGGGGGCGCGCTCCAGCTCCGCGAACGGTGCGATGGCGCGTCGGCAGGCGTCGGCGAGTTCGTGGTCGACTTCGAGCAGCAGCGTCTTGTCACTCTGGACGATGAGCGGACCGTTCACCTGGCGTGCGTTCCTTCCGGCCGGGGCGGCCGTCCGGGTGCGCACGGCCAAACCTCCAGTCTGCCGTATCCGGGGCGTCAGCGGAGGTGGGTGAGGAGGCCGGGCGGGGCGGGGTAGGGCGGTTCGACGGGCAGGAGGGCTCGGGCGCGGTCGGTGCGGCCCTCGCGGACCAGGGCGTGGATCTCGTGGGCGAGCGGGGTGACGTCGTGGAGGGAGACGGTCCATTCGTCGGCGTAGGGCCCGGGAGAGGGGGCCGGAGAGGCCGAGCTGGAGGGAGCGGTGGGGCAGGGGCCGGAGGTGGAGGTCCCGTTCGGGGTCCCATTGGACGCGGGCCCGGGCGGTGCGCAGGCTCTGCCGCCAGGTGTCGTGGTCGGTGTGGAGTTCGGGCACGTAGTGGGAGAGGGCGGAGTGCCGGAGGGCGTGCTCGAAGCCCTCGCGGGTGATCTCGATGGCGAGGACGGTCTCCTGGTCGGGCTTGGTGCCCCAGCCGCAGCGGTACATCATCCAGAGGAAGGAGGGCTTGATCCAGGTCATGCGCTCCCGTTTCCAGGCGTCGGGGAAGCGGCCGTCGCGGGCGGCGGGCAGGCCGATGCGGGGGTTGTACGCCTGGTAGACGGTGACGGTGTCCTCGGTGTGCCGGGCCCGGATCTCACGGAGCGGCGGACGCTCCCGCTCCCGTTCCCGCTCCCGTTCCCGCTCCCGTTCCTGCGCCCGTTTCCGTTCACGTGCTCGTTCGGGCTCCCGCTCGTGTTCCGTGGCGGGGTGGGTGCGGGTGGGGTCCGGGCGGGCGGTGTCCGTCGCGGTGGGGTCGGTTCGGTCCGGCATGGCGTCAGGATCCGTCGTGGGGGCGGGTGGTGGCCACCGGTTATCGCGCGGGCGGCGCCGTTCCCGTCCCTGGTGCGGGGCGGGTCGGGGGCCGGGTCAGATCTGGTCCTCGGCGAGTTCGGCGACGCCCGTGATGCGGTGGAGGGGGTAGGTGCGGACCTCGTCGGCGGTGTGGTCGTAGCCGGTGACGAAGCCGCCCTCGACGCGTACGGGGGCGATGACCCGCTGGCTGGCGGCGCCTTCGGCGTTGACGTACCCGATCCACACGGCGGAGCCGGTGAGGGCGGCCGCCTGCACGGTGGCCAGGGTCTCCGCCGCGCTGGTGCGGGGCAGTTCGCCGGGTGCCGGGGCGCCGGTGCCGCCGTCGGCGGGCTCGCGGCGGACGGCGGTGGCGGCGTGGTCCCCGGCGCGGATGGCGCGGACGGCCGCGGCGAGCAGGGTGGCGTCGGGCAGCGGCGGGCCGTCGGGGACGGGTACGGGGGCGCTGCGGGGCGGGGTGCGGTGGGCGTCGGCGCGGGCCACGAGCACGTCGCCGGTGGCGGATTCGGCGGCGGGGGCGTAGCCGAGGGAGCGGAGCCCGTCGAGGAGGGCGGCCGGTGCGACGGTGGCGGCGAGGACGGTGGGCGCGAGCCGGCGCAGGCCCAGGCCGGCGGAGCGGCGGTCCGCGAGGATCTCCCCGAGGAGGGCGTCGTCGTCGCAGCGGACGTACGAGGAGGCCGCGCCCACCCGGAGGTGTCCGTGCCGGCGGGCCACGTCGTCGATGAGGTACGAGAGGGGCTGCGGGACGGGGGTGCGGCTGTGCCGGGTCAGGAACTCCTGGAGGTCGGCGGCGGTGCGCCCGGCGTCGAGGGCCCGTCGGACCGAGCCGGGGGTGAAGCGGTAGACGGTGGCGCCGCCCTTGGACTCGACCTCGGCGAGTACGGCGAGGGTGTCGGCGAGGTGGCGCTCCAGGGGGCCGGGGGCCACGGCCGTCAGGTCGGCCTGGAGGAGAACGTGGTCGACGGGTTCGGGGAGCAGGGGGGCGAGGACGGCGGCGGCGGTCCGTTCGGCGCGGGCGAGGCGTTCGGCGGGGGAGGGCGCGGTCGTGGGCTCGGCGCCTTCGCCCGCGGATCCGGGCCCGGGCCCGCCGGTGGGTCGGGTCCCGGCGGTGGGTTCGGTCCCGGTGGCGGCTCCCGTGCCGTCCGGGGCCGCGGAGACGCCCGCGAGGAGGGCGCGGCCGGGGGCGGCGAGGGCGCCGCGGCCGGTGACGCCGAGCAGTTCGGCCTGTTCCAGGGTCCAGTGGGCGAGGCGGGGCCGCAGGTCGCCGGAGGCCCCGCGCAGGGGGTGTTCCCAGGCCAGCCGGGTCAGGAGGGCGTCGGGGTCGGGGGAGGCGCCCTCGGGGAGGGCGGCGAGGAGTTCCAGTACCCGGCGGCGGACCTCCGGGGCGGCGGAGCGGTCGAGGTCCGGGCCGAGGGTGGACAGGGCGCGGCCCTTGGCGTCGAGCTGTCCGGCCAGGGCGGAGGTGCGGGTGGCGGGCAGCCAGGCGGCGGCGAGGGCGGCCCACCGTTCGTGCGGGGGGAGTTCCAGCCAGGTGTCGTAGGCGGGGGTGGGGGCGTAGCGTTCGTCGGCCTCGCCGTCGCTGGCCAGGAGTCCGGCCGCGTACGCGAGCTCGATCCAGAAGGCGGCCGTCGGCTCGTCGGTGTCCAGGGTGGCGGCGGCGCGCTTGAGGTCGCGGACGCTGAGGCCGCCGGCGCGGAGCACGAGCGGGCCGTTGTGTTCCCAGGTGCCGAGGAGTTCGGTGACGGTGGTGACGGCGGCGAGGGCCTGACCGGCCGCGTTGGCGTCCACAAGCTGTGGACGGTGTTCGCGGGCGGCGGGGACGGGCGGGGCGATCGGTTCGGGTTCCCGGTGGGCGCGTCCGCCGCGCAGGTGCAGGGCGACCTCGCGGGGCAGGACGAGGGTGCGGGCGCTGGCGGGCAGCAGCAGTCCGTGGTCGCGGAGCCAGCGCACGGGAGGCGGCGGGTCGGCGGTCACCTCCCCGTAGGGCGGCCCCCACAGCAGTCGGCCGAGGACGGAGTGGGCTTCGGCGGGGGCCCGGTCGAGGAGGGCGGACATCCGGTCCGGGTCGGTGAACAGGGCGGTGAGGGCGGCCACGGCGGACACCGGGTCGTGGGTGGCGGGGAGTCCGGCGGCGGCCACGATCTCCTGGACGCGGCCCGGGGACATGCCGGCGGTGGCCTCGGCGACGGTGGGCCCCAGCCCGGTGGGGGAGGGGCGGGCTGCGGACGGGACGAGCAGTTCGCGGGCGGTGCGGACCAGCCGGAGCCGCTGGTCGTCGCCCCAGAGCAGGGCCTGGTCGCGCAGTGCGGCCACGGCGCCGGGCAGGGCGGCGCGGACGGCGTCGGTGCCGGGCAGTTCCGGGTCGGCGCCGGTCATCAGCGCTTCGAGGGTGCCGTACGGGCAGGGGTCCGGGGCGACGGCGAGGGCTTCGGCGGTCTGGAGGGCGAACCGGTCGAGGCGTTCCACGGCGCGGACCACGGAGGCGCGGGTCCCGGCGCGGGTGGCGAGTTGGGTGAGGTCTCCGGGGACGGGGCCGAGGAGGTCGGGGCGGGCCCGGAGGAGGGTGGCGAGGGAGGCGTCGTCGCGGGCCCGGAGGGCCTCGGCGAGGGAGCGGGGGGCGGCCGGTTCGCCGGCGGGGGCGCCGCCGGTGGGGGTGGAGGGGCCGTTCGACGGTGCGCCGGAGGTCCCGTCGGGCGGGGCGTCGGACGGGCCGGACGTACCGCGGCGGGGGGCACTGCTCTGTTCGGACACGTTCGCCTCCTGGTCCATCCGGCCAACGGTAGCCCCTGTTCCCCGGCGGTACGCGCTACCTTCGGCCCAGGCGGTACGGGAGGAGCCGGGGCGTGGGGATCGAGAGCGACCAGCTGGTCTACGACTATCTGAGCCGGGTCGGTGATCTGGCGCACCGTCAGCAGCTGCCGTCGGCTGACCGGATGCGCCTGGTGGCGGGCCTGCGGAACGAGATCGACCGGCAGCGGGCGAGGTACGAGCCGGAGACGGCGGCGACGGTGCGGCGGATCCTGCAACGGATCGGCACGCCGGAGGAAGTGCTCGCGGAGGTGTCGGGCGGGTCCGGGGCGGGTCGGGGCGCGGACGACGATCCGCCGGCCCGACCCCGCCGGTCCGCGGGCACCGGATCCGGTGCCGTGGCGGGCGCGTCGGGCCCGGCGGACGGTCGGGGTCCGGGCGCGTCGGGCGCGTCGGGCGGGGAGGGTTCCGGTCGGGAGGGCGGGGTCGGGCGCGGCACGGTCCTGCCGGGGGTGCCGGTGCCCGGGGTGCCCGAGCAGCGTGGTCCGGGACGCGCGCGGGGCCTCGGCCGGTGGTCGGGCGACGGCGCCGACGGCAGAGACGGCAGCGGCGGCAGCGGCGCCAGAGACGGCAGCGACGGCGCAGAAAGTGCGGGCGGGAAGGGCGGGAAGGGCGGCCGGGGCGAGCGGGCGGCGGGACGGCCGCGGCTGTTCCGGCGGGCGAGGGGCAAGGGCGGGGCTCCGGAGGAGCCGGTGCCCGCGGCGCCGTCCCCGACGGCCGCCCTGCCCCCGCACCTGGCGGGCGCCGACGAACTGGGCTCCGAGCGGGGCGAACCGGACTGGTGGCGGGTGGATCCGGTGCCCTTCGGGGCCGGCAGCGACGTGCCCGGTTTCGCGGGCGGCATCGAGATCCCCGAACTCCTGCGCAAACCGCGTCGCCCCGCCGACGAGGACGAGCGGGAGGACGAACACGACGACGGGGAGGACGCGTACGAAGAGGGCGCCGGGGGCACCGGTGGGCGGCCGGGCGGGCGGGCCGCGCTGGAGCCCCCCGGGGAGCCGGTGGGGCGGGCGCGGACCGTCGTCCGCGCGCTCCGGGAACGTCGACGGCTGCTGAAGGGGACCGGCGCCCCGGAACCGGCGGCGGACGCGGCCCCGGCCGGCGGTGCCGCCCGCCCGCGCCCCCACGCGCTGCTGCTCCTCGCGGCGGCGGTGCTGGTGGCGGGCCTGGTCAGCGGGCTGTGGCTGCTCCTGCCGGCGGGCTGGGCGCTGGTGTACGTGTCCCGGGTGCCGGGCCCCGCGGAGCGGAAGGCGGTGCTGTTCGGTCTGCCGGGCGCGGCGGTGGCGGGCATGGCCGGGTGGGTGTGGGGGCGGGCGGACGGGCGCTGGGGCGAGGCCCTGGCGAGCGGTCAGGAGGCCCGCGCCTTCGTGGACCTGTGGCCGTGGGGCGCCCGGGCCGCCGCCGTGGGCCTGGTCCTCTACCTGGTCTGGCGCTCCCGCCGCCCCTGAGGGGCCCGGACCCGCCCCGACCGGCCCGACCGGCCCGACCGGGCGGGGTCCGGCACCACGCCCCACCGGCGCGTTCGCGGGCCGGTCACGTGGATCACCTCCCGGGTTTCCGCGGCCGACACGGGGATCGGCACAATGGCGAGCATGAGCTCCGAGACCGCCGAACACACCGCCGCACAGGCCACCGCACGGACCACCGGCCCCGCCGCCGGGGGTACGGGCGCCGCCCTCCCGCTGACCGTCGGGTTCGACCTCGACATGACGCTGATCGACTCCCGGCCCGGGATCCGGGCCGCCTACCTGGAGCTTTCCGCGCAGACGGGGACGTACATCGACGCGGACGCGGCGGTCACCCGGCTCGGGCCGCCGCTGGACGAGGAGCTGGCCCACTGGTTCCCCGAGGAGCGGATCCCGGAGATGGCCGACCGCTACCGGGCCCTGTACCCGACCCACGCCATCGACCCGACCCCGGCGATGCCCGGGGCCCGGGAGGCCATCGAGGCGGTGCGGGCCCTCGGCGGCAGCGCCATCGTCGTCACGGCCAAGCACGAGCCGAACGCCCGGCTGCACCTGGACCACCTGGGGCTGCGCCCGGACGTGCTCGTCGGCTGGCTGTGGGCGGAGGCCAAGGCGGACGCGCTGCGGGCGCACGGCGCGTCGGTGTACGTCGGCGACCACGTCGGTGACGTCCGGGGCGCGCGGAAGGCGGGCGCGCTGTCGGTGGGCGTGCCGACCGGGCCGTGCTCGGAGGAGGAGCTGCGGGCGGCCGGCGCCGACGTGGTCCTGCCGGACCTGCGGGCCCTCCCGGAGTGGCTGCGGGCGCACGCGGCGAGCCTGGCCTGAGGCCCGTACGGAATCCCCCGGGGCCGGAGCGCCGGGGGACGCGGGATCAGCGCCGCTGAGCGGCGCGGGCCTCGCGGCGCTGGGCGGCGGCCGACTTGAGCACCCCGGCACCCGCGATCGCGAAGCCGACGCCCATCAGCATGCACAGGGCGTACGCGATCGAGGGGAAGGGCTCGGTGCCGAGGAACAGCGGTGCCACGGTCACGAGGGTCGCCACCGCGCCGATGATGAAGACGATCCCGCCGACCCGGACGAGGAGGTCTCCGGGGCGCGCTTCGTCGGAAACAGGAGTAGCAGTCACCCGACCAGGGTAGTTCCCTTTCCCGGGCAGCCCGCAGGAAGGCTTCTGAGACGTCTTGTCAGCGGGCCCTGGAGCATTAGCCTGGTTGTCGGCGGGTCACGCGACCCGCTGTACTGCTGTCCGGAGCCGTTTTCCGCGGTTCCGGGCATCCGACGAGCACAAGGACGAGGACGGACGTGCCTACCGGCAAGGTCAAGTGGTTCAACAGCGAGAAGGGCTTCGGCTTTCTCTCCCGCGACGACGGCGGCGACGTCTTCGTGCACTCGTCGGTGCTGCCCGCCGGAGTGGACGCCCTCAAGCCCGGTCAGCGCGTCGAGTTCGGGGTGGTCGCCGGTCAGCGCGGTGACCAGGCCCTTTCGGTGACGGTCCTGGATCCGACGCCGTCGGTCGCGGCGGCGCAGCGCCGCAAGCCGGACGAGCTCGCCTCGATCGTGCAGGACCTCACCACGCTCCTGGAGAACGTCACCCAGCAGCTGGAGCGCGGCCGCTACCCCGACAAGGCGCACGGCTCGAAGATCGCCGGGATGCTGCGGGCCGTGGCCGACCAGCTCGACGTCTGAGACCTTCCCGGGGCCCGACCCCGACGGCACGGTGCCCCGCCACCCCTCTCGGAGGGGGCGGCGGGGCACCGTCGTACGTGCGGGGAACCGAAGGCCGCGGGGGCCGCGGTGCTCACGGGAAGGCCAGGGCCTCCGGGGGCAGCGGCGGCACGAGCCCCTCCGCGGCGGCCCGGGTCAGCAGGCCGCGGACGGCCGCGTAGCCGTCCTCGCCGAGGTCGGCGGTGAACTCGTTCACGTACAGGCCGATGTGCTGGTCCGCGACCGCCCGGTCCAGTTCCTGGGCGTGCGCGCGGACGTACGGCCGGGACGCCTCCGGGTCCTCCCAGGCCATCCGCACGGAGGTCCGGGCGGCGGCCGCCAGCGCGCGCAGGGTGTCCGCGCCCAGGGACCGCTTGGCGATGATCGCGCCGAGGGGGATCGGCAGGCCGGTGGTCTTCTCCCAGTGCTCGCCCATGTCGGCCAGGCAGTGCAGCCCGTACGCGCCGTAGGTGAAGCGGGCCTCGTGGATGACGAGTCCGGCGTCGACCCGGCCGTCCCGCACGGCGGGCATGATCTCGTGGAAGGGCAGGACGACCACCTCGCCCACGCCCTCGGGGAGGACGTCGGCCGCCCACAGCCGGAACAGCAGGTAGGCGGTGGACCGCTCGGCCGGCACGGCCACGGTGCGGCCCGTCAGGTCCAGGCCGGGCTCGCGGGTCAGCACCAGCGGGCCGCATCCCCGGCCGAGGGCGCCGCCGCAGGGCAGCAGGGCGTACTCGTCGAGGACCCAGGGCAGCACGGCGTAGCTCACCTTGAGGACGTCGTACTCGCCGCGCTCGGCCATGCCGTTGGTCAGGTCGATGTCGGCGAAGGTGACGTCGAGCGCGGGGGCGTCGGGGATCCGGCCGTGCGCCCAGGCGTCGAAGACGAAGGTGTCGTTCGGGCAGGGCGAGTAGGCGATCCGCAGCGCGTCCGCCGGGGCGGCGGAGCCGGCGGTGGCCGGCGCCTCCCGGTGGGCGGGCCCGGACGGCCCCGTCGTCGTGGTCCCCTGCTCAGCCATGGAGGTCCCCTCCTCGGAGTACGGGTACGAGCCGGTGGAAGCCCTCCGCCAGGGCCTCCAGGGCCTCGCCGATCCGCCAGGCGGACCGGTCGCGGGGGCCGACGGCGTTGGAGACGGCCCGCAGCTCCAGCACGGGCAGGCCGTGCGCGGCGGCGGCCTCCGCCACCCCGAAGCCCTCCATGGCCTCCGCCCCGGCCAGCGGGTGCGCGGCGGCCAGCTCGGCGGCGCGGGAGGCACTGCCGGTGACCGTGGACACGGTGAGGACGGGGGCCAGCAGGGCTCCGGTGGCCTCGGCGGCGCGGGCCGCGAGGTCGGCGGGCGGCAGGTGGACGGCCCGGCCGAAGCCGAGCTGTTCCACGGTCAGGAAGCCCTCGGGGGTCTGCGCGCCCAGGTCGGCGGCGACCAGGGCGTCGGCCACCACCAGGGAGCCGACCGGCGCGGCGGGCGGGAACCCGCCGCCGATGCCCGCGGACACCACCAGGCGGTAGGTGCCGGGGGCGGCGACCGCCAGGGCCGTCGCGGTGGCGGCGGCCGCGGCGGCCGGGCCCACACCGGCGACGAGCACGTCGACGGCGAGACCGGGCACGTCGTGGCGCCCGATGGCGTAGCCGCCGGGCAGAGTGCGCGTCGGAGTGACCGGACCGTCCGGATGAGGGGCCGGAGCGGTCAGCCGCTTCAGACCGGCGGCCACGGAGTCTGCCTCCGCCGCCACCGCGGTCACGACGAGCGCGTGCACTTACTTCTTGAGCTTGAGGGTGAAGGACCAGATGGAGAGCGGCTTGCCGTCCTTGGAGAGCTGGACGAAGGCGAGCTTCTTGGACTCCGGGGCCTGGCCCTGGCCGCCGGTCGCGAAGACGTCGGCGCCGGGGAAGCTGCGGTAGGTGTTGTCCGAGGGCTCGGTGATCGGCTGTCCGTCGAGGACGGCCTGCCACTGGTTGCCGTGCTCCAGGGCCGTCGGCTCGATGCCCAGGCGCAGGGTGTCACCGCGGGCGTACTCGATGCTCTTGGCGGCCTTGAGGCTGTTGATGCACTCCTGGACCTTCTCGGCGGGCAGCTGGTCCGCGTTCTTGTCCTTCGTGCACGCGGCTTCGGAGGACACCGAGGAGCTGCCGACGGTGACCGTCGCCAGCGGCGTCGGCTTGTCACAGGCGGACAGGAGGAGGAGCCCGGCGGACACGGCTCCGAGGGCCGCGACGCTGCGGCGGCCCCTACCCGAGAAAAGCTGTGCGGTCATGAGCCGAAGGCTATCGGTCGCGCCCCCGCACCGGCGCACGGGGTGCCGCTGGACGGTGCGTTTTCCCCACCGGGCGGTCACCGGGCGGGCGGAACGGGGGTGACGGCGGGACGGCCGAGGAGGCGGGTGCGACGGGGCGCGGGCACTGGTCGGGGGTCGGCGGGGGAGCGGGGCGGGGGTCGGATCGCGGTCGGGCGGAGGTGGGGGGTGACGGGTGACCTTGCAATGTCACCTGTGACCCTGCCGTGTGACACCCGCAGGAGCCCCCGCGCCTCAGGCCACCCGGGGCCGCGGTCGGGGCCCGCCGGAGTCGCCTCCGCCTCCGCCGCCGTCCGGGCCCGGATGCCGGGGAGAGGTCAGCACTCCGCGGACCGCCATCGTCGTGCCCGCGGCGACGATCACCGCCGCCACCGCCATGCCCACCGTCCCGTTCAACGGCAGCGAGATGCCGATCCCCCCGCCCACCACCCACGACATCTGCAACAGCGTCTCGGACCGCGCGAACGCCGAGGTCCGCACCTGCTCCGGCACGTCCCGCTGGATCATCGCGTCCAGCGACAGCTTCGCCAGCGCCTGGCAGAACCCCGCCGTCGCCCCCAGCACCGCCATCAGCACCCCGCTGAAGAACACCGCCGCCACCACCGCGGCCGCCAGCGTCGCCGACAGCACCGCCGCCACGATCGCCTCCGGCGCCCGCGACCGCAGCCACGCCCCCACCGCCGTCCCGCAGGCGTTCCCCACCCCCGCCGACACGCCGACGATCCCCAGCGACACCGCCGCGCTCTGCCCCGACAACGGATGCTCCCGCAGCAGGAACGCCAGGAAGAAGATCAGGAACCCGGACAGCCCGCGCATCGCGGCGTTCGCCCACAACCCGCACAGCACCGGACGGCTCACCGTCCGCAACGACGGCCGACGCGACCGCTCCTCGTGCGTGGACAGCCGCGCCCGCCGCTCCCCCTTCGCCGAATCCACCTTGTGCGGCATCGAGAAGGCCAGGAACGTCCCCGCCACGAACACCACCGACGCCCCGTACAACGGCCACTGCGGCCCGATCAGGTGCAGCCCCGCCCCGATCGGGGCCGCCGCACCCGTCGCCAACAGACCCGCCAGCGTCACCCGGGAGTTCGCCTTCACCAGCGAGAACCGCGGCGGCAACAACCGCGGCACCACCGCACTGCGCACCACCCCGTACGCCTTCGACGCCACCAACACGCCCAGCGCCGCCGGATACAACTCCAACCCGCCCGTGGCCACCGCGCCCGACATCATCAGCGCGAGCAACGCCCGCGCCAGCATCGCCGCCGCCATCGCGGCCCGCCGTCCGTGCGGCAGCCGGTCCAGCAGCGGACCGATCACCGGGGCCAGCAGGGTGAACGGAGCCATCGTCACCAGCAGGTACAGGGCCACCCGCCCGCGCGCCTCGTCCGTGGGAACGGAGAAGAAGACCGTGGACGCCAGCGCCACCGTGATCAGCACGTCCCCCGCGCCGTTCACCGCGTGCAGCTCGATGAGCTTCCCCAGCCCCGACTCGCCCGCGCCGTGCGCGTGCGTCACCCGCCGGATCCGGCGCGCCGTCCCCGACACCGGCAGGTGCAGGGCACGCCCGGCCGCCCGTCCGGCCCGCCGGAACCGGCCCGAGCCGTCGTCGGAAGACCGTGCGGCTGCCACCCGGCCATACTGCCCCACCCCGACCCCTCCCGGCCCGTCCCGACCCGCGCGGACCCCCGCGACCCGCACGTCCCGGACCGCCCGCACCCCGCGCCTGCCCCGCCCCGCACCCCGTACCCGCCCCACCGGACCGACCCGCGGAACCGCCCGACCCCCACGGCGCGGCGCGGCGCGCCCGACCCCGACGGGACCGGATCCGGCCGGCCCCGCCACCCCGCCGCCCGCCCGCTCCACCCGCCCCTCGGGCCCCCGCGGACCCCCGCCCGACCCCCTCCGGACGTCTTCCGGGGCCGCGAATCGGACGCGCAGGTGGGCCCAGCGCGGCGAAGGAGGTAGCGTGCGTAGCGCGCCACCGGCGGTGCTCTTGGCCGCGCGCCTCTCCGCGATCCCGCAGAATGGGACGCAGTAGGTGTGCCCGAGTCCGATCGGGCGTGGACGTCGACGCGGCCCTCAGGTCCGCTCCGCCCCCGCCCCGTACGGACAGGACCGACGGGTCGTTCAGGACGACAGTACGGACGGCGCACTCGTGAGACGGCGTAGGAGAGAACGAGACAGTGAGTGCTGCGACGACGCGAAGCCGTACCCCCGACCGCCTGTGCGCCGAAGCGGTGGACCTCGCCCGCGCGGCGGCCGAGGAGACAGCCGCACCCGGCCGGGTAGGCGAGCACGTGGCGGCCGTCGCGGAGGGCGACCGCGTCGTCACCCACCTCTTCGCCTGTGAGGAACCCGGCTACCGGGGCTGGCGCTGGGCCGTCACCGTCACCCGCGCCTCCCGCGCCAAGAACGTCACCCTCGACGAAACGGTGCTCCTCCCCGGCCCCGACGCCGTCCTCGCCCCCGAGTGGGTGCCGTGGAGCGAGCGGCTGCGCCCCGGCGACATGGGCCCCGGCGACCTCCTCCCCACCGAGGCCGAGGACCTGCGCCTGGAGCCCGGCTACACCGGTGAGGACGTCCCGCCGCCGAACTCCGTCGTCTCCGAGGAGATGGCCGAACTCGTCGAGGCCGAGGACGCCGAGGTCACCGACCGGACCGTCGTCCCCGAACGCGGCTCCATCACCGCCGTCGCCGAGGAACTCGGCATGCGGCGGGCCCGGGTGCTCTCCCGGTACGGACTCCACTCCGCGGCCGACCGCTGGGACGAGGCGTACGGGGCCAAGACCCCCATGGCGCAGGCCGCCCCGGCCGCCTGCGTGTCCTGCGGGTTCCTCGTGAAGATCGGCGGCTCCCTCGGGCAGGCGTTCGGCGTGTGCGCGAACGAGTTCGGGCCCGCCGACGGGCGGCTCGTCTCCCTGTCCTACGGCTGCGGCGGGCACTCCGAGGCGGCCGTCATGCCGAAGCCGATGCGCCCGGCGGAGCCGGTGCTCGACTCCCTGCACGCCGACCCGTTCCCGCTGGGCGCTGACCTCGACGGCGGTTCGGTGAGCGAGGGCGAACTCCTCGAAGGGGACCTCGGCCACAGCTGACCGCCCGGCGGCGGCCCGCCGCCCGGCCCGCCCGGGTTCCCTCGGGCGGCCCGCGGCCGAGCGGTGGGTGGCCCGGCCCGGCGGGGCCGGCCGTCGCGGTACCTTCGGGGCGTGGGGAAGGTTCCTCGCAGCTAGGGAGGCAGCGGCGTGAGTGAGACGGTCGATCCCTTCGGTACGGCGCGGCTGCGCCGGGGCGTGCTGGACGCCTGGGCGGCGAGTCCGGCCCGGTTCCGCGAGGACGCCAACGCCGAGGAGGACCTCGCGCTCGGCGGCTACCGGGACCGCCTCGTCGTGGAGCTGGCGCAGAACGCCGCGGACGCGGCGGCCCGCGCCGGGGTGCCCGGCCGGCTGCGGCTGACGCACCGCGCCGGGGTGCTGGCCGTGGCCAACACCGGGGCGCCGCTGGACGCGGTGGGCGCCGAGTCCCTGTCCACGCTGCGGGCCTCCGCGAAGCGGGAGCACAACGACGGGCCGGACGGCGGCTCCGTGGGCCGGTTCGGCGTGGGTTTCGCCGCCGTGCTGGCCGTCAGTGACGAACCGGCCGTGGTGGGCCTGCACGGCGGGGTCCGCTGGTCCCTGGTCGAAGCCCGCGGGCTGGCGGAGGAGGTGGCGGAGGGGAGCGCCGGGCTCGCCGACGAACTGCGCCGCCGCGACGGGCACGTGCCCCTGCTGCGGCTGCCGTTGCCCGCCGAGGGCACCGCGCCCGAGGGCTACGACACGGTGGTGATGCTGCCGCTGCGCGACGGCGGCGCCGAGGACCTGGTGGAGCGGCTGCTCGCCGGGATCGACGACGCGCTGCTGCTGACCCTGCCCGGCCTGCGCGAGGTGGTCGTCGAGACGGCCGACGGGGTGCGGACCCTGACCCGGCGCGAGGACGGCCCGTACACGGCGGTGGAGGACACCGCGCGCGGCGCCGACGGGCAGGATCCGGTGGTGCGGTGGCGGACCGTCAGGCACACCGGCGCCCTCACCGCGGACCTGCTCGCGGACCGGCCCGTGGAGGAGCGGCTGCGGCCGTACTGGACGGTGGCCTGGGCGGTGCCGGTGGACGCCGAGGGCGCCCCGGTGCGGCCGGCGACGGCACCGGTCGTGCACGCGCCGACGCCCACCGACGAACCGCTGGGCGTGCCCGCGCTGTTCCTGGCCAGCCTGCCGCTGGACACCACCCGCCGGCATCCGGCGCCCGGCCCGCTGACGGACTTCCTGGTGGCGCGGGCCGCGGAGGCGTACGCCGAACTCCTGGGCGGCTGGGAGCCCGTGTCCACGGCCCTGGTGGACCTGGTGCCGGGGCCGTTGGGCCGCGGCGAGCTGGACGGGGCCCTGCGGGCGGCGGTGCTGGAGCGGCTGCCGCGCACGGCGTTCCTGGCGCCCGCGGTGCCCTCGGAGGAGCTGACGGCGCTGCGCCCGTTCGAGGCCGAGGTGGTCGAGGGGGCGGGGGCGGAGACGGTGCGGGTGCTGGCGGAGGTCCTGCCGACGCTGCTGCCCGCCGGGTTGGAACGTCGTACGGAGCTGCGGACCCTGGGCGTGGGGCGGCTGCCGTTGGGTGACGCCATCGAGCGGATCGCGGGCGTGGAGCGGGATCCGGGCTGGTGGCACCGGCTGTACGACGCGTTGGCGGGGGTGGACCCGGACCGGTTGTCGGGGCTGCCGGTGCCGTTGGCGACGGGGCGGACGGTGATCGGTCCGCGGCAGGTGCTGCTGCCGGGTCCGGAGACCCCGGAGGCGTTGGCGCGGCTGGGGTTGAAGGTGGCGCACCCGGAGGCGGCGCACCCGCTGCTGGAGAAGCTGGGGGCGCTGCCCGCCTCGCCGCGGGCGGTGCTGACGACCCCGCAGGTGCGGGCGGCGGTGGCGGGTTCGCTGGACGCGGGGGAGGTCTGGGACGAGGACGCGCCGGATCCGGAGGAGCTGGCGGAGATCGTGCTGGGTCTGGTCCGGGACGCGGGCCTGGAGCCGGGCGACGAGCCGTGGCTGGGCGCGCTGGCCCTGCCGGACGAGGACGGGGAGCTCGCCCCGGCGGGCGAACTGGTGCTGCCGGGCAGCGCGTTCGCCTCGGTGATGCGGGAGGGCGAGCTGGCGCTGTGCGACGCGGAGCTGGCGGAGCGGTGGGGCGAGCAGCCGCTGACGGCGTGCGGGGTGCTGGGCGGGTTCCAGCTGGTGCGGGCCGCGGACGTGGTGCTGGACCCGGACGAGCTGGAGCCCCGGGACGGTGATTTCGCCGAGCCCGACGACGCCGGGTTGCTGGACGCGGTGGACGTGTGGTGCGAGGACGTGCTGGACCAGCTGCCGGACACGCCGGTGCCGCCGGTGGCCACGGAGATCGTGGCGGTGCGGGACCTGGACCTGGTCGACGACGCCTGTTGGCCGCAGGCCCTGGCGATGCTGGCGCGGCCGCCGCTGCGGGACGCGTTGACGCAGCCGGTGCGGGTGCTGCTGCCGGACGGGACGACGCGGACGGTGCGCCCGTACACGGCGTGGTGGCTGCGGGACCACCCGGTGTTGGACGGGCGGCGGCCCGCGGGGCTGCGGGCGGCCGGTGGTGATCCGCTGCTGGAGGGCCTGTACGAGGCGGCGGACGCGACCGGCTTCGAGGACGAGCAGGTGCTGCGGGCGCTGGGGGTGCGGACCTCGGTGGCGGCGCTGCTCGACGAGCCGGGCGGCGCGGCGGAGCTGCTGGGCCGGTTGGCGGACCCGGAGCGACCGGTGACGGGTCGGCAGTTGCACGGGCTGTACGGCGCGTTGGCGGGGCTGGAGCCGGAGCAGGTGACGCTGCCGGAGGAGCTGCGGGCCGTGGTGGACGGCGAGCCGGTGGTGGTGGACGCGGCGGAGGCCGTGGTCGCGGACGCGCCGGACCTGTTGCCGCTGACGGGCGGGTTGCCGTTGCTGCCGGTGGCGCCGGTGGTGGCGGCGGAGCTGGCGGAGCTGTTGCAGGTGCGGCGGCTGTCGGACTCGGTCCCCGCGGAGGTGAGTTCGCCGGGCGAGGAGCACGCGGTGCCGGAGGCGGTGCGGGTGCTGCTGGGGCCGGCGGCCCCGGTGTCGTACGTGGAGCACGAGGAGCTGGTGGCGGGCGGTACGGAGCTGGACTGGCGGGTCACGTCGGACGGGGTGCTGCACGCGGCGACCCTGGAGGGCGTGGCGGCGGGGCTGGCCTGGTCGGCGGGACAGTGGCCGCGGCGGTTCGAGGTGGCGGCGCTGCTGGAGGACCCGTCGCGGACGGCGGAGCTGGCGCGGGACCGCTGGTTCGACTGACGGCCGGGGCGGGCTGCCGGGCTGTCGGGGCCACGGGTGACCTTGCACGTTGCAATGTCACCCGTGACCCTGTGGTGTCACCTGTGACCCTGTCGTGTCACCTGTGCACCTGTCCTGTCCTGTCACCCGTCGCCCCCCGCCGTCCCCCTATTCCGCCTTCACGTGCGGGAGGATCCGGTCCAGCCAGCGCGGGGTCCACCAAGCGGACTTCCCGAGCAGGGTCATCACGGCGGGGACGAGCAGCAGGCGGACCACGGTGGCGTCGATGAGCACGCTGGCGGCGAGTCCGAGCCCGAGCATCTTGACGACGATGTTGTCGCTGACGATGAAGGCCGCGAAGACGCTGACCATGATGAGGGCGGCGCAGGTGATGACCCGGGCGGTGATCTCCAGGGCGTGGGCCACGCTGGCCTGGGCCTGTCCGGTGCGCAGCCAGGCTTCGTGGACGCGGGAGAGCAGGAAGATCTCGTAGTCCATGCTCAGGCCGAAGACGATGGCGAACATCATCATCGGGACGTAGCTCTCGATGGGGACCTTGCCATTGACGCCGAGGGCGGGTCCGCCCCAGCCCCACTGGAAGACCGCGACGACCACGCCGTACGAGGCTCCGATGGAGAGCACGTTGAGGGCGGCGGCCTTGAGGGCGACGAGCAGTCCGCGGAAGACGATCAGGATGACGAGGAAGGCCAGTCCGACGACCACGGCGATGATCAGCGGGAGGCGGCTGGAGACGATGTCGAGGAAGTCGACCTGGGCGGCGGTGGTGCCGGTGACGTAGGTCTCGGCGCCGGTGCCGGCGACGGCCTGGGGGAGGACGTCGTTGGTGAGGTTGTCGGTGAGGGAGGTGGTCCGCTGGTCCTGGGGGGCGGCCACCGAGTAGGCGGTGCCGATCAGGACGTCCCCGTCGGTGGTGGACTTGAACGGGGTGATGTAGGCGGCGTCGGGGACCTTGGCGAGGGCGTCCTGGAGTGCGGTGCCGAGGGCGGCGCGGTCGCCGGCGGGGACGGCGGTCTGGTCGACGACGAGGGTGAGGGGGCCGTTGGCGCCGGGGCCGAAGGCGGTGGAGATCAGGTCGTAGGCGCGGCGGTCGGTGAAGGACTTCGGGTCGGCGCCGTCGCCGATGTGGCCGAGCTGGATGAAGAAGACGGGGAAGGCCAGGATCACGAGGGCGATGACCCCGCCGGCCAGGAACCACCAGGGGCGCTTCTCGACGCGCTGGGCGTAGCGGTGCCAGGTGCCGTGGGCCTCGGCGCCGGGGGCGGCTTCGGGGTCGGTCTCGGCGACGGGGGTGCGGACCCGGTACCTGTCGATGCGGTGTCCGATGGCGCCGAGGAGCGCGGGCACGAGGGTGAGGGCGGCGAGCACGGCGGTGATCACGGTGACGGCGGCGGCGAGGCCGAGTTTCCCGATGAAGGAGATGCCGGAGACCCAGAGCCCGGAGAGGGCGATGATCACGGTGCAGCCGGAGACGAGGACGGCGTGGCCGCTGGTGGCGTTGGCCATGCCGGCGGAATCGGCCGGGGTGTGGCCGTCCATGAGGTTCTGGCGGTGCCGGGTGATCAGGAACAGGGCGTAGTCGATGCCGACGCCCAGGCCGATCATCGTGGCGAGGGTGGGGGAGACGGTGGCGAAGGTCCAGACGGCGGCGAGCAGGCCGAGGAGGGCCAGGCCGACGACGGCTCCGATGAGGGCGGTGACGAGGGGGAGGGCGGCGGCGATGATGCTGCCGAAGCCGATGAGGAGGACGACGATGGCGACGCCGAAGCCGATGGCCTCGCTGATGCGGTCGTTGGCCTCGGGCCGGGCGAGTTCGCCGAGCGGTCCGCCGTACTCCACCTCGACGCCGGCCGCGCGGAGGGGTTCGACGGCGGCGTCCACCCCGTCGAGGTAGCCCTCGCCGAGGGTGGAGGGCTGCACGGAGAACCGGACGGTGATGTAGCCGGTGGTGCCGTCGGTGGAGAGCGGGCCCACGTTGGGGGCGCCGGCGGGCTTGGCGGGGGGCGGGGTGCCGGGCGGGGGCAGGGGGCTGGTGACGGCGAGGACGTCGGGGAGCTTCTGGAGGCTCGTGACGGCGTCGTCGATCTGGGCGGCGTCCTGGGTGAGGGAGCCGGAGTCGCGGTGCAGGACGATCTGGGTGCCGTAGCCGCCCGCGGAGGGCTCGTGCGCCTTGAGGACGTCGCTGCCGTCCTGCGACTGGGTGCCGGGGAGGGCGAAGTCGTCGGAGTACTCGCCGCCGAACGCGTGGTGGAGGACCTGGAAGCCGGCCAGGGCCACCAGCCAGAGGGCGATGACGACCACGAAGTGGCGGGCGCACCAGTGTCCGATGCGGTAGAGGACGCCCTGGGCGGGGGCCGCGTCCTTCGTCTGCTGTCCCATGCACTCCATTGGACTCCCGCCGATCCCGTCCGGCACGTGGAACGCGTTCGTGCAGGTGGGAGGGGGTGGGCGGGGGAAGGTGCCGGTGGGTGGGGGCAGGTGGGGTGTCACAGGTAAGGCCGCTACGTCACCCGTGACGTTGCGGCCTCACCTGTGCGGGGTCCGTGCGCGGCTCAGGCGGGGAACTTGCGGTCCACCCAGCGGAAGACGAGCTCGATGAGGGCCGAGGCGGCCGCGGCGATGCCCACGGCTCCCCAGGGCATCGTGGTGCCGACCAGCTTGAGCTCGAAGAACTCCTGGAGCCAGGGGACCACCAGCACGATCAGGAAGGCCAGGCCCATCGTGGCGACCAGGGCGATCCGCCACCAGGTGTAGGGCCGGGCGATGATCGCGAGCACCCACATGCTGGTGAGGAACAGGGTGAGGGTGGCGGCGCTGGTCTCGGCTTCGAGGGCGCCCTCGCCGCTGTAGTGGGAGCGGGCGATCAGGTAGGTGACGAAGGTGGCGACGGCGGCGACGGTGCCGCCGGGGATGGCGTACCGCATGACCCTGCGGACGAAGTGGGGTTTGGCGCGTTCCTTGTTGGGGGCGAGCGCGAGGAAGAAGGCGGGGACGCCGATGGTGAGCGTGGACAGCAGGGTCAGGTGCCGCGGCAGGAAGGGGTATTCGACCTGCGAGCACACCACCAGCACGGCCAGCAGCACCGAGTAGACGGTCTTGGTGAGGAAGAGCGTGGCGACGCGGGTGATGTTGCCGATGACGCGGCGGCCCTCGGCGACGACCGAAGGGAGCGTCGCGAAGCTGTTGTTGAGGAGCACGATCTGGGCGACGGCGCGGGTGGCCTCGGAGCCGGAGCCCATGGAGACGCCGATGTCGGCGTCCTTGAGGGCGAGGACGTCGTTGACGCCGTCCCCGGTCATGGCGACGGTGTGGCCGCGGGACTGGAGGGCGGCGACCATGTCGCGCTTCTGCTGCGGGGTGACGCGGCCGAAGACGGCGTTGCGGTCGAGGGCGTCGGCCATCCCCTCGGGGTCGGAGGGGAGTTTGCGGGCGTCGACGGTGTTCTCGGCGCCGGGCAGGCCGAGTTTGCCGGCGACGGCGGAGACGGAGACGGCGTTGTCGCCGGAGATGACCTTGGCGTGGACGTTCTGCTCGGCGAAGTACCGCAGGGTGTCCGCGGCGTCGGGCCGCAACCGCTGTTCCAGGACGATCAGGGCGGTGGGCCGGGCCCCTTCGGCGACGCGGGGGTCGTCCAGTTCGCGGACGGCGCGGGCCAGGAGCAGGACGCGCAGGCCCTGCTCGTTGAGGGCGTCGATCTCGGCGAGGGCGGGGTCGCCGTCGGGGAGGAGGACGTCGGGGGCGCCGAGGAGCCAGGTGGAGTTCTCGCCGTCTCCCTCGCTGAACCCGGCCCCGCTGTACTTGCGGGCGGAGGAGAAGGGCAGCGACTCCGTGCAGCGCCACTCCTCGCTGTCGGGGTAGGCGTCGATGATGGCCTGGAGGCTGGCGTTGGGGCGGGGATCGGATTCGCCGAGGGCGCCGAGGACCTTCTTGACGTGGTCGGGGTCGGCGCCGCCCAGGGAGCGGAGCTCGGTGACGTCCATGCCGCCCTCGGTGAGGGTGCCGGTCTTGTCGAGGCAGACCACGTCCACGCGGGCCAGGCCCTCGATGGCGGGGAGCTCCTGGACGAGGCACTGCTTGCGGCCGAGCCGGATCACGCCGATCGCGAAGGCCACCGAGGTCAGCAGCACCAGACCCTCGGGGATCATCGGGACGATGCCGCCGACGGTGCGGGCGATGGAGTCGCGGAGGTTGTTGTCCTTGACGACGAGCTGGCTGATGATCAGGCCGATCGAGGTCGGGATCATCATCCAGGTGACGTACTTGAGGATGGTGGAGATGCCGCTGCGCAGCTCGGAGTGGACGAGCGTGAAGCGGCTGGCCTCCTCGGCGAGCTGGGCGGCGTAGGCCTCGCGGCCGACCTTGGTGGCCGTGAAGGCGCCGCCGCCGGCGACGACGAAGGACCCGGACATCACCGGGTCGCCGGGCTTCTTCAGGACCGGGTCGGCCTCGCCGGTGAGGAGGGACTCGTCGATCTCCAGGCCCTCGGCCTCGCCGACGGTGCCGTCCACGACGACCTTGTCGCCGGGGCCGAGCTCGATGACGTCCCCGAGGACGATCTCGGAGGTGGAGATCTCCACCGGGGCGCCGTCGCGGCGGACGGTGGGTTTGGCCTCGCCGATGACGGCGAGCCCGTCGAGGGTCTTCTTCGCGCGCAGCTCCTGGATGATGCCGATGCCGGTGTTCGCGATGATCACGAACCCGAAGAGGCTGTCCTGGATGGGCGCGACGAAGAGCATGATCACCCAGAGGACGCCGATGATGGCGTTGAAGCGGGTGAAGACGTTGCCGCGGACGATGTCGGCGGTGGAGCGGCTGCTGCGCACGGGGACGTCGTTGACCTCGCCGCGGGCGACCCGCTCGGCCACCTCGGCGGTGCCGAGTCCGCCGGGCCGGAAGGCCGGGGCCGGGGGGCTGACCGGGTGGACCGGGTCCAGCTCGGCCCCGGCGTCGATGTCCCCGGGGGCCGGAGCGGTCCGGGCGGCGGCGGTGGTGCCGCCGGTGCCGGAGCCGCTCCCTGGGCCGTAGGGGTGGCCGTTGCCGCTGCCGCCGCCCGGCTCGGGGCCTTCGGTGTCGATCTTCGCCCGCTGCGTCATGCTTTCGACGGTAAGGGGGGCCGGGGTCCTTCACCCCCCGAGCGGGATGAAGATCAGACTTCGGGATGAGGGGAATCGTCCCTGGGTCGGGCCCGGGTGAGCGTCCGGTGGACGGCGGGTGGGGCGGGGGTCGGCGTCCGGGGGTCGGTCGCGGGGGGCCTCGCCGGGGTCCGTCGCCGGGGTCAGTCGCGGGCTTCGGGGGAGGTGCCCGGAGCGTCGGTGCCGGTGGGAGTGTCGTCGGCGGCGGCGGTGCCGGACTCCCGGGCCTCCGCGGCGAGGGCGGCGGCGTGCCGCTTGAGGGCGGCGTCGCGGCCGCGGACGTACCAGATGCCGATGAGGCCGAGGCCGCCGCCCGCGGCGCAGGTCCACAGCCACCACAGCAGGTCGCGGTCGGCGAACCAGCCGTAGAAGGGGAGCTGGACCAGGAACAGGGCGAACCAGAGGATCGTGCCGCCGGTGATGGTGGCGACGACGGGCCCCTCCAGGGGCTCGGGTGCCTCGTGCTGGGGGGTCCACTTCGCCATGGGGCCGATTCTAGGCGGGTGCCCCTCGGGGGTCGTGGGGCGGCGGGTCCCGTGAGGGGCGGGCCGGGTCCGATCGGCCTCCCTCTTTGTGTCTACGCGCGGAGATGGACGGCCATCCGCTCATGTGTTCATACTGAAACGGTTTGCCCTTGGCGTGTTTGCTTCGTACAAAACGCCAAGGGTCTCCCTCGGAGGGCCTGCCCTTCCCGCACCGCAAGAGGACCGCATGAGCGCGTCGGCCCCCACCGTGGCCACATCCCCCGAGCCTTCCCCGCAGGGGCCCGTGTCCGCCCTGGACCGGTACTTCAAGATCTCCGAGCGGGGTTCCACCCTCGCCCGCGAGGTCCGCGGAGGTTTCGCCACCTTCTTCGCGATGGCGTACATCATCGTGCTGAACCCGATCATCCTGGGCAGCGCCAAGGACATGTACGGGCACCAGCTCGACGGCGGGCAGCTCGTCACCGCGACCGTGCTGACGGCCGCCTTCTCCACGCTCCTCATGGGCGTCATCGGCAACGTCCCCATCGCGCTCGCGGCCGGTCTCGGCGTGAACACGGTGGTGGCCCTCCAGCTCGCCCCGCGGATGAGCTGGGCGGACGCCATGGGCATGGTGGTCCTCGCGGGCGTCGTCGTGATGCTGCTGGTGGCCACGGGCCTGCGCGAGCGGGTCATGAACGCCGTGCCGCTGGGCCTGCGCAAGGGCATCGCGATCGGCATCGGCCTCTTCATCATGCTGATCGGCCTGGTCGACTCGGGCTTCGTCTCCCGGATCCCGGACGCCGCCCACACCACCGTCCCGCTCCAGCTCGGAAGCAACGGGCACCTGCACGGCTGGCCCGTCCTGATCTTCGTGCTGGGCACCCTGCTGACGCTGGCGCTGCTGATCCGCAAGGTCCCCGGCGCGATCCTCATCTCCATCGTCGCGATGACGGTCATCGCGGTGGGCGTGCAGCTGCTCGCCGACCTGCCGGGGCAGGCCTGGGGCCTGACCGTCCCGGAGTGGCCGGGCAACCCGGTCGCCGCCCCCGACTTCGGGCTCGTCGGCCAGATGAGCCTGTTCGGCGGCTTCTCGAAGGTCGGCGTGCTGACGGGCGTCCTGTTCGTCTTCACCGTCCTGCTGTCCTGCTTCTTCGACGCGATGGGCACCATCCTCGGCGTCGGCGACGAGGCCAAGCTGATGGACAAGGACGGCAACTTCCCCGGCATCAACAAGGTCCTGATCGTGGACGGCATCGCCGTCGCGGCGGGCGGCGCCACCTCGGCCTCCGCGAACACCTGCTTCGTGGAGTCCACCGCCGGTGTCGGCGAGGGCGCGCGCACCGGTTTCGCCAGCGTGGTCACGGGCGGGCTCTTCACGATCGCCCTGTTCCTGACCCCGCTCGCCACGATGGTCCCCTCGCAGGCGGCCACCCCGGCCCTGCTGGCGGTCGGCTTCCTGATCCTGGCCGGCTCCGTCAAGGACATCGACTGGAGCGACTTCACCATCGCGGTGCCGGCGTTCCTGGCGATGCTGATGATGCCGTTCACGTACTCGATCACCAACGGCATCGGCATCGGCTTCATCAGCTTCTGCGTCCTGCGCCTGGCCGCCGGCCGCGGCCGCGAGGTCCCGGCGGCGATGTACGCGGTCTCGGCCGTCTTCGTCTTCTACTACGCGATGCCCGCCCTGGGCCTCACGTAGCCCCACCGAGGCCGGGCCCCGCCCGCGCCCCGAGCCCCCGGAGGGCCCTCCCGAACCACGGCGGGAAGGGCCCTCCGGCCTGTCCGGGCCCGTTGGCCCCACGCCCGAGCGGTGGGTCAGGTGAGGCCGTAGAACTTCTCGGTTTCGTCGACGGCGGTCTTGAAGCGCTCGTCGAAGTCGTCGCGGATGAGGGTCCGCAGGACGTAGTCCTGGACGGACATCCCGCGTTTCGCGGCGTGGAGCCGGAGCCGCTCCAGCAGCTCCCCGTCTATCCGCATGCTGAGCACGTGTGTCCCCATGGGCACAGGGTCGGGGCATACGGGCGTGCGGCGCGTCACTTTCCGGAGGTGTCTCACCCGTACGGGTGACACGTGCAGGTGGGGGCGGGTGGCGGGGCGTGTCGTGGGTATCGGTGAGCGGCCGGTGAGGCGGCCGGGATCAATCCATTGGTATTTAGCATGGGTAATGAGTTAGGCTAAGGAACATGCCTGACCTTTCCCATGGCGACGACGCTGCCGCCGTGAACGACCTGCGCTCGGCCATCATGCGGCTGGGCCGCCGGCTGAAGCACCAGCGTGTCGACGAGTCGCTGAGCCCCACCGAGATGTCGGTGCTCGGCACCCTCGCCCGCTGCGGCTCCGCCACCCCCGGCGAGCTGGCCCGCCGCGAGCACGTCCAGCCCCCGTCGATGACCCGCATCGTCGCGCTGCTGGAGGCCAAGGGCCTGGTCAGGCTCGAACCGCACCCCGACGACCGCCGCCAGAAGGTGGTCAGCCAGACCGAAGAGGCAGAGGCGATGCTCGAAGAGAGCCGCCGCAAACGCAACGCCTTCCTGGCCGGGCTCGCTGCCGAGCTCGACGAGGACGAGTGGGCCAAGCTCCGCGAAGCCGCACCCGTCCTGGAGAAGCTCGCCCACCTGTAGGAACCACACCAGGAGGCGAACGCCCTTGAGTACGGGAACCGGAGCAGACTCCGCACCCGGACCGTCCACACCCACCCCGGCGGCCGCCCGGCCGCCGCTCACCCCAGCGGGCCGGACCTCGATGTTCAGCTCGTTGAAGATCCGGAACTACCGGCTCTTCGCCACCGGCCAGGTCGTCTCGAACACCGGCACCTGGATGCAGCGCATAGCCCAGGACTGGCTGGTGCTCTCGCTGACCGGATCGGCCTCCGCGGTCGGCATCACGATCGCCCTGCAGTTCCTGCCGATGCTGCTCTTCGGGCTCTACGGCGGCGTCCTCGCCGACCGTCTGCCGAAGCGACCGCTGCTGATCGCCACCCAGGCCGCGATGGGTCTGACGGGACTCGCGCTGGCCGTGCTCACCCTCAGCGGGCACGTCGAGGTCTGGCACGTGTACCTGACGGCGTTCCTCATGGGGCTCGTCACCGTCGTGGACAACCCGGCCCGGCAGGCCTTCGTCCACGAGATGGTCGGCCCGGGGCAGCTGGCCAACGCCGTCTCGCTGAACTCCGCGAACTTCCAGTCCGCCCGGCTGGTCGGCCCGGCCGTCGCCGGTGTCATGATCGCGGCCGTCGGCAGCGGCTACGCCTTCCTCTTCAACGGCCTGTCCTTCCTGGCGCCGATCGCCGGACTGCTGCTGATGCGGACCTCGGAGCTGCACCGCACGGAGCCCGTGAAGCGGGCGAAGGGGCAGCTCAAGGAGGGCCTGCGGTACGTGGCCCGGCACCCGCAGCTGATCTGGCCCACGGTCCTGATCGGCTTCATCGGCACCTTCGGCTTCAACTTCGCCGTGTGGCTGGCGGCCTTCTCCGACGAGGTCTTCCACCGCGGCCCGGGAACGTACGGCCTGCTCAACACCCTGCTCGCGGCCGGTTCGCTGGCCGGGGCGCTGCTGGCCGCCCGGCGGGGCATCGCCCGGCTGCGGTTGCTGGTCGGCGCGGCCGTCGCCTTCGGCCTGCTGGTCACGGTGACGCCGTTCGTGCCGAGCTTCTGGATGTTCGCGCTGCTGCTGATCCCGATCGGCATGTTCGCGCTGACGGTGAACGTCACCGCGAACTCCACCGTCCAGATGGCCACCGACCCCGAGATGCGGGGCCGGGTGATGGCCCTCTTCATGATGGTGTTCACCGGCGGCACCCCGGTCGGCGCGCCCCTGGTCGGTTGGATCACCGACACCTACGGGGCCCGGCTGGGCATGGCGGCGGGCGGTGCCGTCTCCCTGGCGGCGGCGCTCGCGATCGGCCTGGTGCTGTCCCGGGTCGGCGGTCTGCGGCTGCGCGTGGACCTGCGGCCGGGCCGCCCGCACGTGGCCCTGGTGCCGCGCCGCGAGCAGCTGGCCACGGCCGCGTAGCGGCGGGGCCGGGCCCGGACCGGGCTTTCCCGTCCCGGCCCGGCGCCCGATCGGTCCGCGCGGTTCGTTAGGCTCGACGCGTGGATCCGAAGACCAGAAACCGCGTCATGGCGGGCGTGCTCGTGCTCATGTTCCTCGTCGTGGCCGTGGCGGCCGCGGTCGGGCAGTAGGCGCCCGACCCGCGGCCTCCGACGGCCGGCGCCCCTTCCGGGGCGCCCGACGGCCGCCCGCTACCAGGCGAAGGCCTCCGGGGACGGGCCCGGCCCCGGGAAGACCTCGTCCAGCCCGGCCAGCACTTCCTCGCTCAGCTTCAGCTCGACCGCCCGCAGTGCGGACCCGAGCTGCTCCGGCGTGCGCGGACCCACGATCGGTCCGGTGACCCCGGGCCGGGTGAGCAGCCAGGCCAGGGCCGTCTCGCCGGGCTCCAGGCCGTGCTTGTCGAGGAGGTCCTCGTACGCCTGCACCTGAGCGCGGATCGCGGTGTCGGCCAGCGCGTCCGCGGAGCGGCCGGAGGCGCGGCGGGCGCCGGTGGCCTCCTTCTTGATGACCCCGCCCAGCAGTCCGCCGTGCAGCGGGGACCAGGGGATCACGCCGAGGCCGTACTCCTGGGCCGCGGGGATGACCTCCATCTCGGCCCGCCGTTCGGCGAGGTTGTACAGGCACTGCTCGCTGACGAGGCCGACCGCGCCGCGGCGGGCGGCGGCCTCGTTGGCCTGGGCGATCTTGTACCCGGGGAAGTTGGAGGAGCCCGCGTAGAGGATCTTGCCCTGCTGGATCAGGACGTCCACGGCCTGCCAGATCTCCTCGAAGGGGGTCCGGCGGTCGATGTGGTGGAACTGGTAGAGATCGATGTAGTCGGTTTGCAGGCGGCGGAGGCTGGCCTCGACGGCCCGCCGGATGTTGACGGCGGAGAGCCGGTCGTGGTTGGGCCAGGGGTCGCCGTCGCCGGCCATGTTGCCGTAGACCTTGGTGGCGAGGACGGTCTTGTCGCGGCGGCCGCCGCCCTGGGCGAACCAGGTGCCGATGATCTCTTCGGTGCGGCCCTTGTTCTCGCCCCAGCCGTAGACGTTCGCCGTGTCGGTGAAGTTGATGCCGGCGTCGAGGGCGGCGTCGAGGATGGCGTGGCTGGTGGGTTCGTCGGTCTGGGGACCGAAGTTCATGGTGCCGAGGACGAGTCGGCTGACCTTGAGTCCGGTGCGTCCGAGCTGCGTGTACTCCATGGGGCACAAGCCAACTGCTTCGAGTGCGCTCGAAGCAAGAGCGGCCCGCACATCCGACCCGGCGCGTCGCCCCGCCCGTGCGTCGGGGGTGGGGGTCAGGGGGCCGGTTCGTAGGGGGCGCCGAGGTCCCAGGCCTGGTGGAGGGCGTCGGCGAACTCGCCGGCGATGCGGTGTTCGCCGGAGGCGCTGGGGTGGGTGCCGTCGTAGGTGTCCGTGTGCAGGTCGTAGCCCTGCGGGCGGGCGGCGAGGAGCAGCGGGGAGGCGTCCGTGGTGAGGTCGGCGACGGCCTTGGCGAGCAGCTCGTTGAAGAGGGCGCACTGTTCGGCGAAGGGGGCGTCGGAGGTGGCGCGGACGTTCGGGATGACGGGGAGCAGCACCATGCGGATGCCCGGTCGGGCGGCGCGGGCCTCGGCGACGAACCGGCGGACGTTGGCGGCGGTCTGTTCGGCGTCGGTGTAGAAGCCGAGGTCGATGAGGCCGAGGGAGATCAGCAGGACGTCGGGCTTGTGCGCGCGGACGGTCTCGCGGATGACGGGGGCCATGTGCTGCCAGCCCTCGCCCCAGCCCGCGAGGTGGTGGCGGGCGCGTTCGGGGAAGGCGGGGTCGCCGTAGTCGTGGGAGACGGGGGCGTCGGCGAAGGTGTCGTACACCTCGGTGCGGGGGCCGACGATCCGGTAGGGGCCGCCGAAGGAGGCGTTGAGGTGTTGCCACATGCGGTAGCGCCAGGTGTAGTCGCCGGCGCGCCCGATGGTCATGGAGTCTCCGACGAACATGAAACGCATCCGGTCATCATCGTGGATCGGCAGGGCGGTGGTGTTGTGAGACGGGCCACGCGGTCGCCGGGCGGTGGCCGTCGTGTCGGGGTGGTGGGGCGGGTGGTGCGCCGGGTCCGGGGTCGTGGGGTCCGGGGTGGCGGGGCGGCCGGCAGGCTGGAGGGCATGCGCCGTTCCGTCGTCCGTCCTCCGCGATCCGTCCGAATCTCCGCGGCCCGTCCGCCCGGGGCTCCGCCGGGGCGCGTCCGTGCCGTCCGCGCGCTGGTGCGGGCCGTGCCGGTCGTGTTGGCCGTGCTGGTGGTGGCGGTCCCGGTGGGTGGGGCGGTGGCGGCGGAGGGGGCGCCGGGGACCTCTTCCTTCACGATCGAGGACCCGCGGATCACCGAGTCGAGCGGGCTGGCGGCGAGCCGGGCGCACCCGGGCGTGTACTGGACGCACAACGACAGTGACGACGGCCCCTACCTGTACGGGGTGGACTCGGCGACGGGGCGGACGGTGGCCCGGATCACGATGACGGGGGTCGGGGACCCGCGGGACGTGGAGGCGGTGTCGGTGGGGCCGGACGGGGCCCTGTACGTGGGTGACATCGGGGACAACCGGAACGGCACCTGGGACCACGTGTGGATCTACCGGCTGCCGGAGCCGAAGGCGTTGGGCGAGAGCACGGTCAGGGCCACCCAGTTCACGGTGCGTTACGCGGACGGGCCGCGGGACGCCGAGGCGCTGATGGTGCATCCGGTGACGGGTCGGGTGTACATCGCGAGCAAGAGCGAGGACGGCGCCGGCCTGTACGAGGGTCCGGTGGAGCTGAGCGCGGGGCGGACGAACGTGTTCCGGCGGGTGGGCGAGGTGCCGTGGGTGACGGACGGGGCCTTCTCCCCGGACGGGAAGGAGTTGACCCTGCGGGGCTACTTCTCGGCGGACAGCTATCCGTGGCGGGACGGGCGGATCGCGGGGGAGGGGCGACGGCTGCGGGCCCCGTTCCTGTGGCAGGCGGAGTCGGTGGCGTACTCGCCGGACGGTTCGACGTTGATGTTCGGGGCGGAGGGCAAGGGGAGCCGGGTGGTGGCGCTGCCCGTGGAGCGTCCGGAGGGCGGGTCCGGTGAGGGGTCGGGCGGGGACGCGGCCGGGCAGGGGTCCGGTTCCGGGGCGGCCCGGGAAGGGTCCGGCGGGGCCGCCGGAAGCGCGGGCGGGGCGGCGGCCGCCGGGGAGGGCGGGGACGCCGATTTCGGCAAGGGGGCGCTGGTCCTGGCGCTGGGTACGGCCCTGGTGCTGGGGCTGCGGCGGCTGGCCCGGTCGGTGCGGCGCGGTGGGTGACGGTCTTTCACGGGTGCAGTAGCGACGCGCCACGGGTGCAGTAGCGACGCGCGGGCTCGGGTTGCGGCTTCCTGACGGCTGATCAGTAGTGGGTGGTGTGGCGCCCGAGCCGTGGGTGCCGTCCGTGTCCCATCCGCTCTTCCCGTGAAGGAGAAGCAGTTGCGTCTCACAACGCGCTTCGTCGTCCCGGCCGCCCTTTCCCTGGCCCTGCTCGCGGCGTCCCCCGCGATGGCCTCGGCGGCTTCGCACTCCCCGTCCGCCCGGGCGGCGGCGGCCGTACGGGCCGGTGTCGCGCCGGTGCCGGGGGCCGAGGCCCTGCTGGCGCAGGTGCAGGGTCTCGCGAACGTCGGGGGTGCCCTCGCCCCGGTGACGGCCCTGCTGGAGGCCGTGCTGAAGGCCGACGGCGGCAAACTCCCCGAAGCAGAGATGAAGAAACACGTGGACGCCGTGACGGCGGCCCTGGACAAGGCCAAGGCGGGGCTGCCGAAACCGCCTGCGGACCTCCCGAAGCCGCCCGTCGACCTGCCGAAGCCCCCGGTGGACCTGCCGGTCCCGGCCCCCGCCCTGCCCGCCCCGGCGCTGCCCGTGCCGGCCCCGGCGGTGCCGGCGCCCGCCCTGCCGGTGCCCGCTCCGGCGCTGCCCGCACCGGCGCTCCCGGTGGCGAAGCCCGTGGCCAAGGCCGAGACGAAGTCCGAGGCGAAGCCGGTGGTCGCGGTGACGCAGACCACGGTGACGCGGACCGAGGTGACCCAGGCCGCGCTGTCCCCGCGCGTCGCGTCGGCGGCCGGGGCGGCCGGGACCGCCGGTGCCGGTGGTGCCGCCGGCACGGACGCGGTTCCGGCCGCCGTGGCGAAGGCTCCGTTGCCGGTGCCGTTGGATCCGGCGGCGGCCATCGAGGACCTGAAGAAGTCGGTGGACGGGCTGGCGAAGGCGTCCGGTTCCTGCGGCTGCGCGGCCGACGTCCAGGCCAAGGCCACGGACGTGGTGACGAACCTGGTCAAGGCGGTGCTGGCGCTGCTGCTCGGCAGCGGTCTGCCGGTGCCGGAGCTGCCGGGCCTGCCGGTGCCGACGCCGCCACTGCCGGTGCCCGCCCCGCTCCCGGTCAAGTGAGCCGGGAGGACGACGTGCCCGCGATACCCGTGACGGTCCGCGCGTTCCCGGAGCACCGGGGCGCGACCGTCCGCCCGTTCCCGGAGTGCGGGAGCGTGGTGGTGCTGCCGATAGCCGTGTGCGGTCGTGGCGGCCCCCTGTCCAGGGGCCCCCACGACCGCACCGCCGGTTCCGGGCCGGGTTCCGCTCGTGCTCCGACCCGGTACGGGACCCGGCTACGCCTTGCCCGTGAGGTGGGCGAAGACGACCACGTTGGAGTCCCAGTGGCGGTCCTTCGTCAGGTTCCCGCCGCAGGTGATCAGCCGCAGTTCGGCCTTGCCGTTCGTGTTCCCGTAGACCTTCTCGGTGGGGAACGCGTCCTTCTTGAAGGTGTCCACGTGGTCCACCGCGAAGACGGCGGTGGAGCCGTCGGCGCGCCGGACCTCGATCTGCGCGTCCTTCTTGAGGTTCTTGAGGTCGTAGAAGACGGCCTCCTTGGTGGTGGGCGTGTCCATGTGGCCGACGATGGCGGCCGCGCCCTTCTCGCCGGGCGTGGGCCCCTGCTTGTACCAGGCGGCGTCCATGGGCTTGTCGAAGGACGGCTCCTGCATCTGACCCTGGGCGTCGAGGCCGACCGCGTCGAGTGCGGCGTCCACGTGCAGGGACGGGATGTCGATCCGGTCCGGTACGGAGGGGGCCAGCGAGGAGGCCGCCGCCTTCACGGGTGTGTCCTTGGCCGCGGCCGTGCCCGTGCCGGAACCGCAGCCCGTGAGGAGCAGTGCGCCGAGGGCGGCGGTTCCGACGAGGACGGCCGTGCGGCGGGGCTCAGCCATGGTTCCGGCGGCGGCGCACCAGGCTGACGCCGAGGAGACCGATGGCGGAGGCGGCGGAGGCGCCGCCCATGGCGATGAGGCCGTCGTCGACGCCGGTCTTCAGGGCGGCGGGGGCCTCACCGGTGTTGACGGAGCCCTTGGGCTTCTTGTGCTGGGCGGGGTCCAGCGGCTTCAGGTTCTCGTTCTTGTGGTGGTTCTTGTCGCCGTGGTCGCCGTGGTCGGGGCGGGTGCCGGTGGCGTCGGTGCTGAACTTGACGGTGTCGAACTTCTTGCCGCCGGCGAAGGCGCTCACCCCGTAGTAGCCGGTCTTGACGTCCTTGGCGACGACGGCGGTGCCGGTCCAGGTGTCGGTGCCGGTCTTCTTGAGGTTGACGGTGCCGCCGAAGGCGTCGGAGCCGACGGAGGCGCTCTTCTCGGCGGTCTTGATGGTGACGCCGATCCGGTCGCCGGGCTTGCCGTGGTCGGCGGAGAGGCGGAGGGAGTTCTCGGTGGGCTTCGGCGGGGTCGGCTTGTCGGCCTTCACGGTGAGGTTCGCGGTGGCCTGGAGCTTCTCGCCCTTGGGGCCGGAGCCGGTGAGGGAGACGCCGTAGTCGCCGTCCTTGGCGTCCTTCGGGACGACGGCGGTGCCGGTCCACACGCCGGCGGCCTTGCCCTCGGTCATGGTGACCGGTCCGAAGGCGGCGGAGCTGACGCTGACGGCGGTGGACTCGCCGGGTACGCGGGCGGTGACGTACACGGTGTCGCCGGGCTTCGCGGTGCTCGCGGAGAGGGACAGGAAGGCCGCGACCTGGTCGGTGGCGGGCTTGCTGTCGTCCTTGGCGGAGGCGTCCTTGTTCTCGGTGCCCTTGGCGTCGGTGGTATTGGCGTCGGTGGTGCCCGTGTCCTTGGCGGTGGCGTCCGTGCCCTGGGCCGTGCCGTCCGCGGTGCCGTTCAGCACGGCGGTGGAGGTGTGGCCGGTCGGGGCGGGGGCGTCGGCGGCGAACGCGACCGCGGGGGCGGCGAGCGCCATCGAGGAGGCGAGAGCGATCGCCGAGACGGTGAGTGCCTTGCGCATGGGATTCCTCCTGGAAGGGCCGGGTCCGTTGACCCGGCACACCTGACATGAGGGACATCCTGGGCACTCGGTTGCGGCCCTTCCGGCTGCCCGGACGGGCTCCGCCGAAGGTCCTCCGACGCGAACCCGCAGGTGGCGGCGGGGGTCGGGAAGAGTCGTTGACGGGCGCTTTGCCACGATTTTTGGGACCAAGGTCCCGGTGACCGCGGGTCCCGCCCCGGCCGAAAGGACGAGGCCCCCCGGTGACGTCGCGTCACCGGGGGGCCTCGTCAGGTGCGTCGGGGCGTGGCCCCGAGGCGTCAGAGCTTCTCGATCACGTGGTCGATACAGGCGGTGAGCGCCGTGACGTCGGCCGGATCGATCGCCGGGAACATGGCGACGCGGAGCTGGTTGCGGCCGAGCTTGCGGTAGGGCTCGGTGTCCACGATGCCGTTGGCGCGCAGCGCCTTGGCCACGGCGGCCGCGTCGATCTCGTCGGCGAAGTCGATGGTGCCGATGACGGAGGACCGCTTGGCCGGGTCGGTGACGAACGGCGAGGCGTACTTGGACTCCTCGGCCCAGCCGTACAGGGCCTGCGCGGAGGCCGCGGTGCGGGCCGTGGCCCAGTCCAGGCCGCCCTGGGAGTTGATCCACTCCAGCTGCTGGTCGAGCAGGAAGAGGGTGGCCAGGGCCGGGGTGTTGTACGTCTGGTTCTTCAGCGAGTTGTCGATCGCGGTCGGCAGCGAGAAGAACTCGGGGATGTGGCGCCCGGAGGCGTGGATCCGCTGGGCGCGCTCCAGGGCGGCCGGGGAGAAGGCCGCGAGCCACAGGCCGCCGTCGGAGGCGAAGGACTTCTGGGGGGCGAAGTAGTAGACGTCGGTCTCGGTGATGTCGACCGGGAGGCCGCCCGCGCCGGACGTGGCGTCCACCAGGACCAGCGCGCCCTCGTCGGCGCCCGCGACCCGCTTGATGGGGGCGGCGACACCGGTGGAGGTCTCGTTGTGGGTGTACGCGTAGACGTCCGTGCCCGCCTCGGCCACCGGCTCCGGGTGGGTGCCCGGCTCGGAGGAGACCACGGTGGGCTCGTCCAGCCACGGCGCCAGCTTGGCGGCCTTGGCGAACTTGGACGAGAACTCGCCGAAGGTGAGGTGCTGGGACTTGCGCTCGATCAGACCGTGGGTCGCGATGTCCCAGAAGGCGGTGGAGCCGCCGTTGCCCAGGATCACCTCGTAGCCCTCGGGGAGGGAGAAGAGGTCGCTCAGGTGCTGCCGCACCGAGCCGACCAGGTTCTTGACCGGCGCCTGGCGGTGGGAGGTACCGAGGAGTGAGGTGCCGGTGGCGGCCAGGGCTTCGAGGGCCTCCGTCCGCACCTTGGAGGGGCCCGCGCCGAAACGGCCGTCGGCGGGCTTGATGTCAGCGGGAATCTGGATCTCAGCCACGAGCGGAGCGTATCGGGTCCCGGGGGGCGGCCCGTCGCCGCGTCCACCCGGTGAGACGAAGGGATCATGTGTCCATGGGCGGAGCGGAGCGGGCGGGATCGGACCTGGCACGGCTGCTGGGCGAACGGGTGCGCGGTGACGTGGACTTCGGCGCGTCGGCGCGGGCGCTGGTGACCATGGACGCCTCCAACTACCGGCGGGTCCCGCTGGGGGTGGTGGCGCCGCGGGACGCCGAGGACGTGGCGGCGGTGCTCCGCACCTGTGCGGAAGCGGAAGTTCCGGTGGGGTGTCGGGGCGGGGGCACCTCGATCGCCGGACAGGCCACCGGGACGGGGGTCGTGCTCGACTTCACCCGGTACATGACGGGCCTGGTCTCGCTGGACCCGGAGGCCCGGACGGCGGTGGTGCGGCCCGGGTTGGTGCTGGACCGGCTGCGGGAGGCCGCCGCCCCGCACGGGCTGGTCTTCGGCCCCGATCCCTCCACCCGGAGCCGCTGCACCCTCGGCGGCATGATCGGCAACAACGCCTGCGGGGCGCACTCGGTGGCCTGGGGCACCACCGCCGACAACTTGGTCGAGGTGTCGGTGCTCCGGTACGGCACGGACGCGGGCGACGTGCGGCGGCTGTCCACCGGTTGGGACGGCACCCCGCCGGGGCTCCGGGAGCTCGTCGGGGCGAACCTGGCCCTGCTGCGGACCCGCTTCGGCGCCCCGGCCGGCCCCGAGGGGGGTGCCGCGCCCGGGGCCGGCGGGAACGGTCCGGCCGCCGGGCCCGCCTTCACGCGGCGGATCTCCGGGTACGCCCTCGACGAGCTGCTGCCCGAGCGCGGGGTGCGGGCGGCGCGGGCCTTCTGCGGCGGCGAGGGCACCCTCGGGGTGGTCACGGAGGCCGTGGTGCGGCTGGTGGAACTGCCCCGGGAACCGGTCCTGGTGGTCCTCGGCTACCCGGACGAGAGCGCCGCCGCCGAAGCCGCCGCGGGCCTGCTGCCGCACGGCCCGCTGACCGTGGAGGGCATGGCCGCCGACCTGGTGGGCGGGGTCGAGGGGGCCCGCAGGCTGGGGCTGCCGAGGGGTGCGGCCTGGCTGTTCGTGGAGCTGGCCGAGGCCGGGGCGGCGCCCGCCCTGGTGCGGGCCGCGGACGCCCTGGCGGCGGTGACGGTGCGGGACCCGGCGCGGCAGCGGGCGCTGTGGCGGATCCGGGAGGACGCGGCCGGTACCGCCACCCGGATGCCGGACGGTTCGATGGCCTGGCCCGGTTGGGAGGACTGCGCGGTGCCGCCCGCCCGGCTGGGGGCCTACCTGCGGGAGTTCCGGGCGCTGTTGGCCGCGCACGGGCTGCGCGGGGTGCCGTACGGGCACTTCGGGGAGGGCTGCGTGCACGTCCGGATCGACTTCGACCTGGTGACCCCGCGCGGGCTGGGAGTCTTCCGGGCCTTCTCGGAGGAGCTGGCGGAGCTGGTGGCCTCGCACGGCGGTTCGCTGTCGGGGGAGCACGGGGACGGTCAGGCGCGGGCGGAGCTGCTGGACCGCGTGTACGGGCCGGAGGCGGTGCGGCTGTTCGCCGCGTACAAGGACCTGTGGGATCCGGCGGGCGGGCTCAACCCGGGGATCCTGACCCGGCCGGCCCGGTTGGACGAGAACCTGCGCTTCGGGGTCCTCGCGGGGGCCGCGGGCCGGGAGCTGCCGTTGGCCGCCGGGGTGACCTCCTGCGTGGGCGTGGCCAAGTGCCGGACGACCGCCCCCGCCGCGGCCGGCGTGATGTGCCCCTCCTACCGGGTGACGGGGGAGGAGCGGCACTCCACGCGGGGCCGGGCCCGGCTGCTGCACGAGATGCTCGCCGGGGAGGTGGTGCGGGACGGCTGGCGTTCGACGGAGGTCCGGGAGGCCCTGGACCTGTGCCTGGGCTGCAAGGGCTGCCTCAGCGACTGTCCGGTGGGCGTGGACATGGCCGCGTACAAGGCGGAGTTCCTGGACCGGCACTGGGCGGGCCGGGTGCGGCCCGCCGCGCACTACACGATGGGCGGGCTGCCGGACTGGCTGCGGCTGCTGGCGGCGTTGCGGCTGTCCGGCCCGGCGGGTGCCCTGGCGGCCCGACTGCCCGCGGGCCTGCGGGGCCTGGCTGGGCTGACCCCGGAGCGGGAGCTGCCGCGGCCGGCGGCGGAGCCCTTCACCCGCTGGTGGGCCCGCGCGGGCGGCGGCGCGCGGCCCGGTGCGGGGGCCGGGCCCGGCGGCGGGGGTACGGGGCCCGGTGGTGCCGGGCCGGTGCTGCTGTGGCCGGACACCTTCACCGAGTACCTGGCGCCGGGGGCGGGCCGGGCCGCGGTACGGGTGCTGCGGGCGGCCGGGCTGTCGCCGGTCCTGCCCGCGGGCCGGGTCTGCTGCGGGCTGACGTACGTCTCCACGGGGCGGCTCGGCCGGGCCCGCCGGGTGCTCGGCCGCACCTTGGACGTCCTGGAACGGGAGGGCGTCCTCGGTGCCCCGGGCGGCGGCGGTGCGGACGGCCCTGAGGGGGCGCCGACCGGGCGGGTGCTGGTGCTGGAGCCCAGCTGCGCCGCCGCCCTCCGCGACGACCTGCCGCGGCTGCTGCCGGCGGACCCGCGGGCGGCCCGGCTGGCGGCGGCGGTCCGCACCTTCGCGCAGGGGCTGGAGGAATGGGCCCCCGACTGGGCGCCGGCGCGGCTGGACCGGCCGGTGGTCGGGCAGACCCACTGCCACCAGCACGCCGTGCTCGGGGACGGGGCCGAGCGGAGGCTCCGTGAGCGGGCCGGGCTCGACGGGGAGCTGACCGGCGGCTGCTGCGGCCTGGCGGGCGACTTCGGCTTCGCGCGGGGCGGCGGCCGGTACGCGGTCTCGGTGGCCTGCGCGGAGGAACGGCTGCTCCCGGCGGTCCGGGCGGCCGCCCCGGGCACGACGTTCCTGGCGGACGGGTTCTCCTGCCGCACCCAGCTCGCCCAGCTGGGCGGGGTACGGGCCCGGCACCTGGCGGAGGTGTTGGCGGAGGGGCTGCCGGGCACGGCGGCGTCCGGCCCCGGCGAGGGGGCGGCGGACGAGGTCCGCGGGCCCGAGGGCGGGGGTGCGGACGGTCCGGCGGAGGGGCGCCGGGTGTAAGGCAGACCACCCTGTCATGCCCCTTACCGGTGGCTTAGTCTGGAGGAATGTCCCGTTCCGCCGCTTCGCCCGACTCCGCGGTGCCCGCCGTCGCCACCGCCCCCCGGGCCGCCGCCCCCGCCCCCACGGGATCGGCCACCACCCCCGCCGAACCGCCGCGCGGCGGGTCCGCGCTGCTCGCGCCGGTGGCCCTGGTCATCGGCGCCGGGGTCTCCGTGCAGTTCGGGGCGGCCCTCGCGGTGACCCTGATGCCGAAGGCGGGCGCCGCCGGGGTGGTCGCGCTGCGACTGGCCGCGGCGGCCGTGGTGCTGCTGCTGGTCTGCCGCCCCAAGGTGCGCGGCTACGGCCGCGCCGACTGGGGCACCGTGCTGGCCTTCGGCCTCGCCATGGCGGGCATGAACGGCATGTTCTACCAGGCCGTGGACCGGATCCCGCTGGGCCCGGCCGTCACCTTGGAGGTGCTCGGCCCGCTCGCCCTGTCCGTCCTGGTGTCCCGGCGGCTCTCCAGCCTGCTGTGGGCGGGACTGGCCCTGTGCGGGGTGGCCCTGCTCAGCACGCACGGCGGTGGCTTCGGCGGCCTGGACCCGATCGGCGCGGCCTTCGCGCTCGGCGCGGGCGCCATGTGGGCCGCGTACATCGTCTTCAGCGCCCGCACGGGGCGCCGGTTCCCGCAGGCCGACGGGCTGGCCCTGGCCATGGCGGTGGCCGCCGTGCTGAGCCTGCCCATCGGGGTGGCGGACGCCGGGTGGGCCACCCTGACGGTGCCCTCCACCCTGGCCCTCGGGTTCGGCGTGGCCCTGATGTCCTCCGTGCTGCCCTACACGATGGAGCTGCTGGCGCTGCGCCGGTTGCCCGCCCCCACCTTCGCGGTGCTGATGAGCCTGGAGCCGGCGATCGCGGCCCTCGCGGGCCTGCTCGTCCTGCACCAGGGGCTGGCGTGGACGGACGCGCTGGCCATCGCCCTGGTGATCGCGGCCAGCATGGGTGCCGTCCGCGCCCAGTCCCGCGCGGCGGCCGCGACCGCCCCCGCGCAGGCTGCCCCGCAGCCGGGCTGATCGGGCCCGGCCCGTCGCCCGACCTCCGGTGAGGTCGGGCGGCCGGGTCAGGCGGCGCCGTTCGGCGTCCTGACATACGCCCCCGCCCGCGCCCCGGCCGCGGCGGCCCGGGCGGCCGCGGCGGCGTGCTCCGGCGTCAGAGGGTCCGGGGTGGTCAGCAGCCGGTAGTAGAGCGGGGCGGAGACGGCCCGGACCACCTCGGCCGGGTCGGTGCCCGCGGGGAGTTCCCCGCGCTCCACGGCCGCCGTCACGCAGGGGGCCCATTCGGCGACCCGGATCCGGTAGAAGCGGTGCAGGGCCTCCGCGGTACGCGGGTCGGTGGCGGCCGCCGCGATCACGGCCTTGAAGAGGGCGCCCTGGCGCGGGTCGGAGAGGGTGGCGCGGACCAGTTCCGCGTTGGCCAGGAGGTCCCCGTCGAGGCTCCCTGTCTCCGTGCGGGGCACGGACTCCTCGGCCATGTGCGCCAGCAGGTCCGCGACCAGGCCCGTGGTGGTGGCCCAGCGGCGGTAGACGGTGGTCTTGCCGACCCCGGCCCGGCGGGCGGTCTCGGCGAGGTCGAGTCCCGCGAACCCGGCCTCCGCGATCAGGTCGCCCGCCGCTTCCAGTACGGCGGTGCGGACCCGGGCGGTACGGCCGCCGGGCCGCAGGGTGCCGGGATCGGGGGACTGTTCAGGCCGGTCGACGGGGGGCTCCGGGGAAGCGGCGGGCCGGTTCGGGGGTGTGGCCTGCTCCGCCATAACGGGTCTCCAGTTCCATTAATGCGTCTCAGGTGCTAGCGTGGGGCCATCTTAAGGGGGCTGAGGTCCCATTAACGAATTGGGGGTTGCGTCATGGAGTACAGGAAACTCGGTGCGTCCGGCCCGGAGGTCTCGGCGCTCAGCTTCGAAGCGGGCACGTTCGGCGGCTCCGGCCCCCTCTTCGGGGCCTGGGGGGACACCGGGGTCCGGGAGGCCCGGCGGATGGTGGACACCGCCCTCGACGCGGGCATCACCCTCTTCGACACCGCCGACGTCTACTCGGCCGGGGCCTCGGAGAGCGTCCTCGGCGAGGCGGTGCGCGGCCGCCGGGACCGGCTGCTGATCTCCACGAAGGCCGGGCTGCCCACCGGCGACGGGCCCGGGGAGGCGGGCACCTCCGGGCCCCGGCTGGTCCGGGCCGTGGAAGCGGCGCTGACCCGCCTGGGCACCGACCGCATCGACCTCTTCCAACTGCACGCCTTCGACGCGGCGGTGCCCGTCGAAGAGGTGCTGGAGACCCTGGACGGACTGGTCCGCGCGGGCAAGGTCCGGCACGTCGGCGTCTCCAACTTCGCCGGCTGGCAGCTGATGAAGTCCCTGGCCGCCGCCGACCGCGACGGCCGCCCCCGCTACACCGCCCACCAGGTGTACTACTCCCTGGTCGGCCGGGACTACGAATGGGACCTGATGCCCCTCGCCCGGGACCAGGGAGTGGGGGCCCTGGTGTGGAGCCCCCGCGGCTGGGGCCGGCTGACCGGGAGGATCCGCCGCGGCCGGCCCCTCCCCGCCGGCAGTCGGCTGCACGCCACCGCCGACTACGGCCCGCCGGTGGATCCCGAGCTGCTCTACGACGTGGTGGACGTGCTCGACGAGCTGGCGGCCGAGACCGGACGGACCGTCCCGCAGGTTGCCCTGAACTGGCTGCTGTCCCGCCCCACCGTCGCCTCCGTGATCATCGGGGCCCGGGACGGGGAGCAACTGCGCCAGAACCTCGGGGCGGTGGGCTGGTCCCTGACCCCCGAGCAGACGGCCCGGCTGGACGCGGTGAGCCACCGCCCGGCCCCGTACCCGCACTTCCCCTACGAGCGGCAGGAGGGCTTCGCCCGTCTCAACCCGCCCGTGCTCCCCCTGCCGGGGGCCGCCGCCTGACCCGGCGCGCCCCGGAACGCGGCGGCGGGGCGGGGTACGGGGTCCCGGGGCGGCCCTCCGGGACCCCGCGTACGCCTCAGGCCCCGCGGAACTTCGGCGGACGGCGCTCCACGAAGGCGGCCACGCCCTCGTTGGCGTCCGCCGTGGTCATGTTGATCTCCTGCGCGGCGGCCTCGGCGGCCAGGGCCGCGGACCGGTCCTGCTCCTGCGAGGCGTTGACCAACTGCTTGGTCAGTGCCAGGGCGCGGGTCGGCCCCTCGGCCAGCCGGGCCGCCCAGGCGCGGGCCGTCCCGGCCAGCTCCGCGTCCGGCACCACCCGATTGACCAGGCCCAGCGACAGGGCCTCGGCGGCGGGCACGGCGTCCCCGAGGAACAGCAGCTCCTTGGCCTTCCGCTGCCCCACCAGGCGGGGCAGCAGCCAGGCCCCGCCGCCGTCGGGCACCAGCCCGCGCCGGACGAACACCTCGATGAACTTCGCCGATTCCGCCGCGAGGACGAGGTCGCAGGCCAACGCCAGGTGCGCGCCGATCCCGGCCGCCGTGCCGTTCACCGCGGCGATCACCGGCTTCTCGCAGTCCAGCACGGCCGTGAACAGCCGCTGCGCGCCGCGCCGGATCATCCGGGCCACGTCCCCCGCGACCCGCTCCCCGCCGGACGGGGCGCCGCGCAGGTCGGCGCCGGCGCAGAAGCCCCGGCCGGTGGCCGTCAGCACCACCACCCGCACGGACGGGTCCGCCGAGGCCCCGTCGAGGAGGGCGATGAGGCGTTCGCGCTGTTCCCAGGTCACGGCGTTCATGGCCGCCGGGCGGTTCAGGGTGATCCAGCGGATCCCGTCCGCGTCCTCGTGCAGCAGGTCCTCGTGGGGCGGTTCTCCGTGCGGCTCGTCCCCCGTCGCCTTCGGGGTCGGCCCCGGGGTCGTCTTCGGGTTCGGTGTCGGTCCGTTCGGTGGGGTGGGGGTCATCTCTCGGGCTCCTCAGCGGCAGACGGCCAGGGCGTCCAGGGCCACCGCGCCCTGGCCCCGGGGCAGCACCATCAGGGGGTTGACGTCGAGTTCGGCGAGTTCCCCGCCCAGTTCCAGGGCCATCCGCTGGACCCGCAGGACCACTTCGACCAGGGCGTCCACATCGGCGGGCGGGGCCCCGCGGACCCCTTCGAGGAGGGCGTGGCCGCGGAGTTCGCCGAGCATGGCCCGGGCCTGGCGTTCCCCGAAGGGCGGGACCCGTACGGCGGTGTCCCGCAGCACCTCCACCAGCACCCCGCCCAGCCCGACCGTCACGGTCGGCCCGAACAGCGGGTCCTGGGTGACGCCGACGACCATCTCCACCCCCCGCTCGACCATCTGGCAGACCAGCACCCCGTCGAGGGGCACGTCCTCGTAGCGGGCGATGTCGGTCAGCTCGCGGTAGGCGTCGCGGATCTGGCTGGCGGAGGTCAGTCCGACCTTGACCAGGCCCAGTTCGGTCTTGTGGGCGAGGCGGGGGCCGCTGGCCTTCATCACCACCGGGTAGCCGACCAGCCCGGCGGCCCGGACGGCCGCGGCGGCGCTGGTGACCAGCTGTTCGCGGGGCACCCGGATCCCGTACGCGCGGAGCAGCTGCTTCGCGGCGTGCTCGCTGAGCTGCTGGCCGGGCCGCATCAGGGCCTGGGCCTTGCGGAAGGACGGTGAGGGGGTGCGGGGGGCCTCGTCGAAGGGGGAGCGGTAGCCGGTGGTGAAGCGGTGGTGGTCGAGGTAGGCGCGGACCGCGGTGATGCAGTTGCCGAAGGTGCGGAAGGTGGCCACGCGGGAGGAGCCGAGGAGGGTGGTGCGGTAGGCGTCCTCGGTGCCCACGGGCGAGCCCCACACGACGCAGATCGGCTTGTCGGTGGTCTCGGCGGCGTCCACCAGGTCCTGGGCGAGCTTGTCGCTCATCGGGGGGAAGGGGCCGGTGATGGGACAGATCAGCACCCCGACGGAGGGGTCCGCGAGGATCGCGTCGATGATCTTCCGCCCGCGCCAGTCGCCCACCGGGTGGCCGCCGTTGTCCACGGGGTTGGCCACGTCCAGGTACTCGGGGATCCACTGGTGGAGCTCGTCCTGCTTGGCCCGCGAGAGGGTGGGCAGGGTGAGTCCGGCGGCGGTGGCCAGGTCGGAGAAGTGGGCGCCGGTGCCGCCGGATATGGAGTACACGGCCACGCCCTCGGCCACCGGCCGGCGGGCGCGGGCCAGCAGGGCGGCGGTGTCCTGGAGCTCGTCGAGCCCGTTCACCCGGATCACGCCGTACTGGCGCATGGCGGCGTCGACCACGGTGTCCGCCCCGGTCAGCTTGCCGGTGTGGGAGGCGGCCATCCGGGCCCCGGTCTCCGTCCGCCCCACCTTGACCGCCACCACCGGGACGCCCTTGCGGGCCGCGTGGTCGGCGGCCAGGAGGAAGGACCGGCCGTCCTTGAGGCCCTCCACGTAGCAGGCGATGGCCCCGACCTCGGGGCGGTCCGCGAAGTAGGAGATGAAGTCCGCCGTCTCCAGGTCGGCCTCGTTCCCCGTGGGTGCCCAGTGCGAGAGGCGGACGCCCAGCTCCTGGAGGGTGTAGACGGGGCGGCCCTGGTGCCCGGACTGGGTGATCAGGGCGATGGCGGGCCCGTCCAGGTCCTCGCGGAACGGCTCGAAGGCGTTCAGGTTGGTGTTCGGCCCCAGCAGGCGGATCCCGGAGCCGCGGACGGCGGCGGCCAGCCGGTCCTGGGCGGCGGCACCGGCCTCGCCGGTCTCGGCGAACCCGGAGGCGAAGGCCACCGCGAACCGCACCTTGGCCTCGGCGAGCTGCTCGATGATCGGCAGCGGATCCGCGACGAGCAGCACGGCGAGGTCGACCTGCTCGGGGAGCTCGGCCACGGAGGGCACGCAGGGCAGCCCGAACACGGTCTCCCGGGAGGGGTGCACGGGGTGCAGGCGGGCCCCGACCCGCTCGGCCCAGGCGAGGAGCCGGCGGGTGATGCCGGTGTTCGGTCTGCCCTCGGCGTCGGAGGCGCCGACCACGGCCACGGACTCGGGCCGGAAGAAGCGGTCGAGATCGGGGACCACGGCGCGCAGCGGGCGACCGCTGACGTCGAGGTCGACGGCGTCGTCCGGGGCCGGGGCGGCCGTGGAGTGGACGGCCCGGCGGGGGGTCTCCCCGCATGCCTCGACGCGCGCGCGGAAGTCGGTGGTGAGGGTGCCGTGAGTTGATCCAAGCATCGTTCCGCCCGCTCCTGCTCGATGAAGCCGATGTACCGGGTAAACTGACGTGTAGTCAGATTACTTAACTGACGGCGCGTCAGGAACAGGTGGGACGCAACCGGCTGTGAACGGGCGGCTGCGGAGCGGGTCCTCGGGTGGTGCGGGTCCTCGGGTGGTCCGGGGCTCGGCGGGGTGGGCGGGGTGCCGGGCGGGGCGGAAGCGACGACGGCCCCGGGCCGCGCGAGGCGACCCGGGGCACGCCGGGGGAAGAACCGCTTCCGGATGGCGGCCCGGATCGCGGCGGTGGTACCCGGGGTGGGGCCCGGTATCTGGGGTGGTGCGCCCGGGGTGGGGCCCGGGGTCAGGGGTGGTGCGGCGGTGCGGCCGGGGCGGGGCCCCGGGGTCTCAGAGGCCGAGTTCCTTGGCGGCCAGGGCGGTGCCCTCCACGCGGGCCCGGATCTTGGCAAAGGCGGTCTCCCGCGAGGTGGAGGTGTCGTCGGCGAAGGGGGCGAACCCGCAGTCGTCGCAGGTGCCGAGCCGGTCCGCAGGCAGGTGGCGGGCGGCGGCCAGTACCCGGTCGCGGATCTCCTCGGGGGTCTCCACCCGCGGGTCGATCGGGTCGGTGACCCCGATGAACACCCGGGCGTCCGCCGGCAGGTGCTCGGCGATCACCGCCAGCACCCGCTCCGGGTCGGCCTCGCTGGCGAGCTGCACGTAGAAGTTGCCGGCCTTCAGCCGGAACAGCTGCGGCAGCAGGCCCGCGTAGTCGATGTCCGCGCTGTGCGTGGAGTCCAGGTCGCCGCCGGGGCAGGTGTGGACCCCGATCCGGGCCCGCTCCTCCGGGGTGAACCGCTCCAGGACGGTGTTGTTCAACGCGATGAAGTCCTCCAGGACCCCGCCGCTCGGGTCGAGCTTGAGGGAGAGCCGTCCCTCGGTGAAGTCGAGCTGCACCACGTGCGCGCCCGCGTCCAGGCACTGCCGGATGTCGGCCTCGGCCTCGTCGGCCAGATCCGCGAGGAACCGCTCCCGCGGGTAGCCCTCGATGCCGGCGGCCGGGTAGAGCAGGCTGAGCGCGGAGGGGGCGATCACGGCCTGCTTCACCGGCAGGTCGGTGTGGCGCTGGGCCTCCCGCAGGAAGGTCACGGCGTTGGCGCCGTACTTGAACGGTCCCTGGGTCAGGGCGGGCAGCTGTCGCTGGTGCCCGTCCGCGAAGGGGATCACCGCACCGTCCGGGCTGAGACCGGAGATCCCGGCGAGCGGGTACGTCACGAAGCTCAGCTTCGACTGCTCCCCGTCCACCAGGACCGGGCTGCCCAGCCCGGCCAGCGTGCTCAGGGTGTCCGCGGTGGCCTTGACCTGGAGGGCCGTCAGCTCCTCGGCGGGGGCCGAACCCTGGGCGTGCAGGGCGATGGCCTGCTGCAGGGCGGCGGGGCGCGGGAGGCTACCGATCGGCTCGGTGGGGATGCTCATGCGGGGGACCCTAGGGAGCCCCCGGAGCGGCGGGCAACAGGCCGGGCGGGCGCCGCGCGGGTCGCGCGCGCGGGCGCGAGACGGCGCCGGAGCCGGGCGGGTGCCGGTCCTCGCAGGTCAGGGTGGGTGTCGGCGCGGGCCGATCGGAGGCGGGGTCGGCCCGGCCGGAAACCGACCGAAAAGGATCGGTCTTGATTTCCGTCGTTTTTCTCGGTTTTCGGGGTGCGGGGTGGGGGTGAGTGGTATGGCGTCTGGCCTGGGATGGTCCGGCCGCGGCGGGGCGGTGCGGTGCCTGCCCGGGGCGGGGTGCCGTGGTGAGCCGTACGGTCACATGTGATGCCACAGTCCCACACGTGACGTTGCACCGATGCCGGAACGGATGACACGTGACATCTCCCACAGCGACCGGACCCGGGGGAGGGAGCGGGGCAGGGGCCCCGGCGGAGCCCCTGCCCGAGCCCCGTGCCTCAGCCGCGCTTGCGCGGGGGGCGGGACAGCGCGCGGGCCAGGCGCTCGGCGTCCAGGGCCAGTTCGCGGAACATGCCGCTGATCGGGTTGGTGTACCCGGTGAAGTACAGGCCGGGGGCGGCGGGATGACTGCGGACCCCGTGCACGAGGGGGCGACCGCGCTCGTCGAGCACCCCGAGCCCGCCGACCAGCTCCTCCAGGCCGCGCCGGTAGCCGGTGGCCGCGATGACCGCGTCCGGGGTGATCCGGCTGCCGTCGGCGAGGACCACCGCCTCCCCGTCGAAGGACTCCACCGCCGCGACCGGTCGCACCCGGCCGCCGCGGACCGCGTCGATGAGGCCCACGTCCTGCACGGGGATGGCTCCTTCGCGGACCCGGCTGTACAGCCCGGTGTCCGGGCGCGGCAGCCCGTGCTCCGACAGGTCCGGTACGGAGATCCGGGCGACCAGTCGGCCCAGCCGGTCCACGAGCGGCACCGGCAGGCGCCGCACCAGGATCCCGGTCCGCTGCGCGGGCCAGCCCGCGGTGGAGCGGCGCACCAGGTGCGGGACCGTGCGCACGGCCAGTCGGACCCGCGCCGCGCCGCCCTCGACCAGGTCCACGGCTATCTCGGCGCCGGTGTTGCCCACGCCGACCACGAGCACGTCCCGGCCCTCGTACGGCCCGGCGTCGCGGTACTCGGCGGCGTGCCGGAGCTCCCCGGTGAAGCCGTCGGCGCCGGGCCAGTCCGGCAGGCGCGGGGTGTGGTTGAAGCCGGTGGCGACGACCACCGCGCTCGCGGTGAGGACCCGGCCGCCGGAGGCGTGCAGGAGCCAGTGGCCGCTGCCGTCGTCCGCCCGCTCCAGTCGGGTCACCTCCACCCCGGTGGCCAGCTCCAGTTCGTGGTGCTCGGCGTACTTCTCCAGGTACCGGACCACGTCCGCGCGGGCCACCCAGCGGCCGAAGCGGCGCGGCATGGGCAGTCCGGGGAGTCCGGAGAGGCGGCGGGTGGTGTGTAGGCGCAGCCGGTCGTAGTGGGCCCGCCAGGAGGCGCCGACGGCGGGGGACTTCTCCAGGACGACGGCCCGGACCCCGCGCGCGCCGAGCGCGGCGGCGACGGCCAGACCGCCTGGTCCGGCGCCGATGACGCAGACGGGCGGTGCGGTGGATCCGTCGGCGTCCCTGAGGTGCGGGGTCCCGGTGGTTTCGGCCATGGGCCGTGAGCGTATCGGCACAGCGCGTTGATGGGTCTCGGTCAAGGAGGGATCCGGTTGCGAATCGATCACGGTGCGTGTCGTGCGCCGGAGCGGGCGCCGTCCGGAGCGTGCGGGGGCGGGCCCTTCGGCCGGGGCGGTCGGCGCCGGACCCCTTGCGCGGGGCGGGGGGATCCGCTGAACTGACGTACCGTCAGATGTGTGTGGGCGGGAGAGGCGGGAGAACCCGCGGAGGGGAGCGTGCCCGGTGCAGACCGTCTGGCTCGGCGGGGCCGAATGGCTCGCGGTACTGCGGATCGGCCTCGGCCTGTGGTGGCTGGAGAGCTGGCGGCACAAGGACAGGAAGGGCTGGTTCGAGCGGGGCACCGGCATCGCGTGGGCCGGGGACGTGGCGGCGAAGCACCGGTGGCCGGTGGTGCGGACCGGCTTCGAGAAGGTGGTCGCGCCACGACCGAAGGCGATGGCGTACGTGGTGGTGTACGCGGAACTCGCCCTGGGGCTCGGCCTGGTGTCCGGGTTCCTCACCCCCGTGGCCCTCGTCGGCGGCCTGCTGCTGAACCTGCTCTACCTGGTCCTGATGATCCACGACTGGGCCGAGCAGGGGCAGAACGCCATGATGGCCCTGATCTCGCTGGTGGCCCTGTTCGCGATGAGCTGGCAGACCTGGTCGCTGGACAGCGCGTTCGGACTCTTCCTGTGACGGGCGGGGCTTCGGGCACCGCCGGGCGTCCCTCGGGAACCGGCTCCGGCCCGCGCTACGACCTGCCCGAACCGGACGCCTTCACCCGGCCCTACTGGGAGGCCGCGGCCGAGGGCCGTCTGCTGCTCCGCCGCTGCGCGGACTGCGGCAAGGCCCACCACTACCCGCGGGAGTTCTGCCCGCACTGCTGGAGCGAGGCGGTCTCCTGGGAGCGGGCGACCGGCCGGGCGGTGCTCTACACCTGGTCCGTGGTGCACCGCAACGACCTGCCGCCCTTCGGCTCCCGCGTCCCGTACACGGCGGCCGTGGTGGACCTCCCCGAGGGCCCGCGCATGATGACCGAACTGGTCGACTGCCCGGAGTCGGCCCTGCGCATGGGGCTGCCGCTGGTGGTGGCCTTCCGCGGGACCGGTGCCGGGACCGGTCCCGCGGAAGGCGGTGGTGGCGGGCCGGCCGTGCCGGTCTTCCGGCCCGCGGACCCGCTCTAGGTCGTGTCTTTCGGATCTTGCCGGTCAGGCCCGCGGCGTCTGGTGCCGTGCCTCGCAAGGCGCCGGGAAGCCTGCCTACTGGACGTAATCA